>NZ_VPDM01000002.1:0-232595 GCF_013417645.1 Acinetobacter sp. YH12236 | reverse complement strand
TTTAGAGGAATAGCTACTCGATATGACAAGCTCAAAAGAAATTATCAAAGTTCTGTTGCCTTAGCCTGTATATTTTTATGGCTACCGTTATAGGGTTAATTATGAACAGTAAGTGTCAACAGACCCTGATATATCTTCTATTCTTTGGTTACTTTTGGATATAAAAAAAAGAGCTTTTTAGCCCTTCTTTCTTGAGATAAGACTGATTAACCAAAACGCCCGGTAATATAGGCCTCAGTGAGCTGATGATCTGGCTGGGTAAAGACTTTCTCGGTCGAGTTGACTTCGATCAGATCACCTAAATGGAAATAAGCAGTCCGATCAGAGACTCGCGCTGCCTGCTGCATGGAGTGAGTCACAATAGCAATGGTGTATTGGGTTGAAAGCTCGGAGATCAGTTCTTCAACTTTGGCTGTTGCAATCGGATCGAGTGCTGAACAAGGTTCATCCATTAGAATCACTTCAGGAGAAACGGCAATCGTCCGTGCAATACATAAACGCTGCTGCTGACCACCCGACAGCCCCGTACCCGGCTGATTTAAACGGTCTTTGACTTCATCCCATAATCCCGCTTTACGCAAGCTGTTTTCTACAATTTCTTCCAGATCATATTTATCCCGTGCCAGACCATGCAATTTTGGCCCATAAGCGACATTGTCAAAAATCGATTTTGGAAAAGGGTTTGGCTTCTGGAACACCATCCCCACCTGCGCACGCAGCAATACCACATCCAGATTCGGATCATAAATATCCTGATGATCCAGCAACACCTTACCGGTCACACGACAGCGATCAATCGTGTCATTCATCCGGTTTAAAGTACGCAGGAATGTTGACTTACCACAACCTGAAGGACCGATAAAAGCAATCACTTCATTTTCATAGATGTTCAGATCAATGCCTTTAATTGCTTCTGTTTCACCATAGTAAACATGTACATCTGAGGTACTGATTTTGACCTGATCTGACTTTTTCGGTGCTTTGTTTTCAGCCTGAGTATCAAACTGGGAAACAAAAGCAGTCGCCGGCTTTTGGGTCACAGAATCTTGGGTAAATTGTGTATGTTGTGGATTCACAGACGGATCCTTTTCTAAGGCATTTATAGTTGGATTTACTGTATTCATATTCTGCCCTTCCTTACCAACGGACTTCAAATTTCTTACGTAACCAGATGGCCAGACTATTTAAGCTGATCATTAAGGCCAGAAGTACAATAATGGCTGCTGCAGTACGCCCTTCAAAGAAGTTACGCAGCTCATTGCCTTGCCACAGGAAAATTTGCACCGGCAATGCCGTGGATTGATCAAATGGTGATGCCGGAACACTTGCGACAAAAGCACTCATCCCGATCAATAGTAGCGGGGCCGTTTCACCCAGTGCTTGTGCCACACCAATAATCGCTCCAGTCAAAATACCCGGTAGTGCGAGCGGTAAAACATGGTGAAATACGGTTTGCAAGCGTGATGCACCTAAGCCTAATGCTGCCTGACGAATAGATGGTGGTACTGCTTTGAGAGATGCACGTGTGGTTATAATCACAGTCGGTAATGTCATCAAACTCAGTACCAGACCACCGACTAATGGGGCTGACAGTGGCAAATGCATCCAGCCAATAAAAATCGCTGCACCGAGTAAACCAAAGACAATGGAAGGAACTGCTGCAAGGTTATTAATATTCACTTCTACGACATCGGTAATCCAGTTCTTTGGTGCAAATTCTTCAAGATAGATGGCCGATGCGACCCCGATCGGAATCGAGATAAAGATCACGATCAGCATCATGAACAATGAGCCCATAAATGCGCCTGCGAGACCTGAGGTAGCAGGTGAACTGCGCGAGTCCGGACTGGTAAAGATATTGGTATTAAAGCTACTTTCTATGATTCCGGCAGCTTTCATATCATCCGCAAGCTGACGGACTTCAGGACTGAGTTGTTGCTGTTCATCGGGCAGATCGCGGTCAATATTGCCAGCCAGCCAGACATCAACATTGGCATCTGCCAGAATTTTCACGTCTTTGGTTTGACCGACCAGAGCCGGATTATTCAGTACCATATCCCGCAGACGATACGCTTCTGAACTGGTATATAAATAGCCCAGTTCATCACGCTGGCTTTCCAGCTTACTGTTTTTGGCAATCATGCCATTTACAATCAAGGCATCCCAGTCGACCAGACCGACCTGCATTTGCCAATCCACCATACGCTGTTCAAATTGTGCCTGGGACTCTCCCGCAGCCTGTTTAGGCTTGGGACCAATATTGACAATGGTTGGATCAAAATGAATCGGCAAGCTCATACTGCTTTGCCAGAATGCCGGCAAACCTTTGCCCAAAATACTGCCGAAAAGCACTACTACAAAAAATAAACCGGCTAATACAGCAGAAAGCCCCATGACACGAAAGGTTTTTTCTTTACGATGACGTCGTGCAAGAGAGCTCTGAATGGTCTTCCTGCGCTTTTCACGTTGCTCAGCAGCCACAGATGGATCAATAGGCTGATCTACAGGCGTTGTATTTGAAATACTCATTAGTCGTATTGCTCTCGATATTTACGCACGATGTACAGTGCAACAATGTTCAGCCCCAAAGTAATGACAAACAAAGTAAGACCTAAGGCGAAAGCCACCAGCGCCTGCGGACTGGCAAAGTCAGTATCACCCGTCAACTGATTGACGATGGTAATGGTCACTGTTGAAACTGCTTCCAGTGGATTGGCATGCAGTTGCGGACTGTTTCCTGCTGCGAGTACCACAATCATGGTCTCACCAATGGCCCGCGATGCAGCCAGCAAAAAAGCGCCAATAATGCCGGGTAAAGCGGCTGGTAAGACAACCTGACGAATCGTTTCTGATTTGGTCGCGCCCAGACCTAAAGAACCATCCCTTAAGGCACGTGGGACCTGGGTAATAATGTCGTCTGATAAAGAGGAAACAAATGGAATAATCATGATGCCCATGACGAAGCCAGCAGTAAGCGCACTGGTGGCATTAATATCAATACCGACCAAAGCACCTAGATTTTTAAGAAATGGCCCCAGAATCATTAAGGCGAAAACACCGTAGACAATCGTTGGAATTCCAGCCAAAACCTCAATGGTCGGCTTTGCCCAAGCTCGGAAGCGTGGTGATGCGTACTCGGCCAGATAAATCGCAATCATCAGTCCTAAGGGGACTGCAACAAGTAATGCAATCCCGCTGACCATCAATGTTCCCCACAGCAATGGCAATAATCCATAACTGCCTTCGGCATGACCCGTGGTGCTAAAACCCGGATCCCATTCGGTGCCAAAGAAGAAATCCAGTGGACTGACAAAGCTGAAGAATCGCATGGCTTCGCCAAACATCGACATCACAATGCCGAGTGTGGTCAGGATGGCTACTCCAGAACACAAGGCCAGCCCGATATTCATGATCTTTTCGACCTGATTCCGTGCACGAAAATTCTGGCTGATCCGTTTTTTTGCCCAGACCAGACCGGCCAAAGCCACAGAAATGACAACTGCCAGTTTGGCAAAAGTACCGATGGTAGAAAATTTAGCTAATTGTTCTGCTGCTGCAAGTTCATAAGCAGCCGGCTGATCACTGACACCGAAACCGGAAGCCAATGCCTGTACACGATCTATGACCACACTCAGACTGGCTTGATCCAGATGAGTCAAAACATCATGAGGCAGGTGTTTAATTACGACCTGTTCCAGCAGGCTAGGTTCAACAATGTTCCATGCCATCAGAATCAAAAATGCAGGAAGTCCACACCACAAAGCTACGAGCGCGCCATAATATCCAGGACGTGAATGTAGCATCGCAGAATTATTGCCCTGACCTGCTAGTTTCCGGCTTTTACTTAATCCGATTTGATAGGCGATGGCAATTAAAGCCAGTAACACACCTATAAGTAGCAGATTCATGTATTCTCCATGGTTCTTTTCAGGATTTTAGTCTGTGAAAAAACTTGCTTGCCATGAAAAGCCGATGACAGGTCGACTGTCACCAGCATTTCCCTAAATCCTGTTTTATTTCACTACTACGGCTTTTGCAGCCTTAAAATTTGCCAGCACTGCTGCACGTTCTTTGTCTGACATTGAAATCAAGCCGGCTTTTTCTAGCTTGGAACCCTTACCTGATACTTTTTTATTCAGGAAATACTCTGTGAACTGTTGCAAACCTTTGATTGATTTCAGGTGTTCGCCTTTGACATAGAAGAACAACGGGCGAGATACTGGATAAGCCCCATTTAAAATGGTCTTTTCAGAAGGAGCAACGTTATTGACGGTTGCTACACGTAGCTTGTCGCGGTTTTGATCGTAAAAGCCCAGGCCGAATACGCCAACAGCGCTCGGTGAGGTTTTTAAGCGTGCCAAAGTTTCAGTATAGTCACCTGATATTTCAATGACGCGTCCATCCTTACGGAAGGTGCTACACGCCTTTTTCTTGGCATCTTTATCTAGAGACTTAATTGCAGCATACGTTTCACAGCCTGCATCCACCATCTTCTCCTGGAAGACTTCACGTGTGCCATGATTTGAAGCCGGAATCACTAAAGTGATGGGTTCATTCGGCAAAGCTGGATCAATCTGGTTCCAGCGGGTATATGGATTAGCCACCATTTTCCCTTTAGAAGGTAACTGCGCAGCTAAAGCAGCATAAACATGCTGAGGTCGTAATTTATAAGCGGCTTTATTCGAATTAGATGCAAAGACAATCCCGTCATACCCGATCTTGATTTCTAGTACCTTGTTGACACCATTCTTTTTACATTCTGCCAGTTCGGCACTTTTGATTTGACGCGAGGCATTGGCAATATCAATGGTATTGTCCCCTACACCATTACAGAACTGTTTTAGGCCGCCAGATGAACCACCTGAACCAACGACTGGTGTTTTAAACTGAGGGAAAGTATTGCCAAATTCTTCAGCGACAATACTGGCATAAGGTAAAACAGTAGAAGAACCTGCGATTTGAATAGTGTCACGTGCTGCATTCGCTGTCGTGGATGCCGCTACCCCCGCTGCAATTAAGATTGCTATATTTGTTAAGCGCATTCTGGATCTCTCTCATTTATTAAAATTTCGAGTACACCACTTTTGATTCAGTTGAGTACCTGTTTTCGATACTCACATTTTGATTTTGGAATATGACAGCCGGGTTACAGCTTTATGACGGTTTTATGATAATTAATCCGTCACCTGATCAAGACAATATAATAGAAAAAAGACCCTGTTCAGGGCCTTTTTATTTAAGTGGTGGGTTCAGTAGATTCAGGCAAGAGCACAGGTTTCCTGCGATATTTCATCACATACATCACCGTCAAAAACAGCAACCAGACCGGCACTAATGCAACAGCAATCTGCATTTCTTTGGTAAAGCTCATGATCATTAAAATCATGATGATAAATGAAATCGTCAGGTAATTACTCCAGCGGCCAAACAGACTTGGGAATGCGGTCGTCTGCTGCTGTTCCTGCATGGCTTTTCTGAATTTCAGATGGGTCAGTGAAATCATCAGCCAGTTAATCACCAGAGCTGAAACCACCAGTAGCATCAGAATACCAAAAGCTTCACCCGGCATGAGGTAATTCATTAATACACAGATACCGGAGACTGCTGCCGAGAATAGAACAGCATTCACCGGGATACCACGGCGGTTAATTTTCTTTAAGAATGCCGGTGCATTACCCTGCTGAGCCAGACCCAATAACATACGGGTATTACAGTAAATACAACTGTTATAGACTGAAAGTGCAGCGACCAAGACTACAAAATTAAGAACATTGGCCACGCCGTGACTATTCAATGACTGGAAAATCATTACGAACGGACTACCGCCTTGCGCCACCAGATTCCATGGATAGAGACATAGCAACACACCTATGGCGCCAATATAAAAAATGAGTACACGGTAGACAATTTGATTGACTGCTTTTGGAATGGTCTTTTCTGGATTTTTGGTTTCACTAGCAGCAATACCAATCAGCTCCAGCCCACCAAATGCAAACATAATCACGGCAAGTGCCATCATAAAACCCGACCAGCCCTCAGGGAAAAATCCGCCATGCTGCCACAAGTTGGTCACACTGGCCTGACTTCCTGCAGAACCGCTAAACAGCAGATAGATCCCGAATCCGATCATGCTTAAAATGGCAATGATCTTGACCATGGAAAATATAAATTCGCTCTCACCGAAGAATTTGACATTGACCAGATTGATCCCATTCATAAGCAGGAAGAATGCCAGTGCCGTGAGCCAGGTCGGAATCTCCGGCCACCAGAACTGAATAAAAGTACCAATTGCACTCAACTCAGCCATACTCACTAAGACATAGAGCACCCAATAGTTCCAGCCTGAAATAAAGCCTGCTTTTTTGCCCCAGTATTTATTGGCAAAATAACTGAATGAACCACTGACCGGTTCATGCACCACCATTTCACCCAATTGGCGCATGATCAGAAATGCAATGATGCCAGCGATGGCATAGCCCAGAAGCACTGATGGGCCTGCCAGCTGAATTGTATGTGATAAACCTAAAAATAATCCTGTACCGATCGCTCCACCTAAGGCGATTAGCTGGATATGCCGGTTGGAAAGCTGTTTTTTTAATTGATGATCTTCAACATCCATATTGTCACTCCTTGTGAACAATTTTTTTAATTTCTACATTTTGCTAGATTGCCTTTTTGTAGGGAGGTGTATTCTGCTCAACCAGCTGCTTATAACCATATTCACCATAGTCATAGCGTGCCACGACTTCAGCAAACTGTTTTAAACGTTGTGGTGCATCCATACGTGGGAGTTGCAGTTCAATCAGACATAATTCCTCAGCCTGATGAACTTGTGCGAGTGTACGCTTTAATTCTGCCGGGGTTTTCACTATATGAGCCTGATGCGGAGTATCAGCAGAAAAGACTTGAGCAAACTGGCTGTATTGCCAGTTCTGAATATCGTTGTACTTGGCATTTTCACCCATGATCAAACGTTCAATGGTATAGCCGCCATTATTTAAAATAAAAATTACGGGTTTTAAGCCTTCTCTTAATAAGGTAGAAAGCTCCTGAATGGTCAGCTGAATCGAACCATCACCAATAAACAGCAGATGACGGCGCTGTGGTGCAGCAAGCATACTGCCAAGCAAGGCAGGCAAGGTATAGCCGATTGAACCCCAGATCGGTTGTACCAGATACTTGGCGGTCACTGGCAAGGTTAGTCTAGACAACCCCGCATTGGCGGTGCCCACTTCTGCCACAATCACATCATCTTCCTGTAAGAATTCAGAAATCTGCTGCCAGAGTGCAGTTTGGCTCAGCGCAGTATTTTCTTCGATCTGTTGAGTTTGTAACGATGGTTTCGGTGCAGGATTAAAAGTACGTGGTTGATCATCTAAAGTCTGTTTTGAGATAGCTTGGATCAATTGAGCTAAATCCAGTCCACTGATCATCTGCCCATCCAGACAGAGACAGGAATCCGCCAGATACAACATATTTTGTACGGATACACGATGTGAGAAAAATGCGGTGGCAACATCGGTAAAACGTGGCCCAATAGCGATCAGGCAATCCGACTGTTCCACCAGCTGACAAGTCGATGCTGCGCTTGCTGCACCTGCATAAACGCCCGCATATAAGGGGTGACTTTCATTCATGATATTTTTGGCAGTAGACAGACAGGTATAGGGAATCTGCATGCGCTCAGCCCAATTTTGCAGCATATCGGTAAGCTGGAAAATTTCTGCTTCATTGTCAATGAGCAGGACTGGCTGACGTGCCTGTTTGATGCGTTTGGCTATCCGTGCCGCAGTTTCTTGCAGAAGTTTTGGATCACTCTGTGGACGGCTCAGATCCAGAGGCTGCTTAGGTACTTTAATCTGAAGATGGGTAATATCCGATGGAAGCTGGATATGAACCGGTCGACGCATCAATATACATTGCTTTAATACCCGGTCAATTTCACTCACTGCATTGGCTGGAGTCAAACGTGTCTGTGCCACGGTAAATTCGCGCATGCAGTTCATGATATTGTCATAATCGCCATCAATCAGGGTATGGTGTAACAAAGCACCCTGCTCTACGGCATGCAAAGGCGGGATACCGGAAATATACACCATGGCAACCTGCTCGGCATATGCACCTGCAATGCCGTTAATCGCGCTCAAATCACCAACCCCATAAGTGGTCAGTAAAGCGCCGACACCATGCAGACGGGCATAACCATCCGCTGCATAAGCTGCATTTAGCTCATTACAGTTACCAATAAATTCCAGTTTCGGATCAATTTCGATCTGTTCTAAATAGGAGAGATTAAAGTCGCCTGGCACACCAAAAATATGCTGAATTCCTAGCTCTTGCAGGCGCTGATTAAGGTACTGACCAATTTCCATAAACATTATTATTTTCCCTATCACTTATTATGCTTCAATTACAGAATATTGCATTTCATTTTCTGATTTCGTGCATAATGCAAGTCACAATGATTCAAAAACACATAAAACGTGTATCGGATAAGGATTCAATGCAATGGATGCAATGGATAAATTTGACTGGAAAATCATCCAGGCTTTGCAAAAAAATGGGCGCCTGACGAATCAGGAAATCGGAGATTTAATCGGTTTGTCAGCCTCTCAATGTTCTAGACGGCGTCAGCTGCTAGAGCAAAAAGGAATTATTTTAGGTTATAGCGCCTGCATTCATCCTGAAGCTTTGGGAGTTGCAGTTTTGGCTATGGTACAGGTCAATCTCAAAACACATGACGCAGCAGCGAAGATCGCTTTTCAACAATTGATTGAAGAAGAAGAAGCTATTCAGGAAGCTTTTTCTTTAAGTGGTGATGCAGATTTCATGTTAAAAGTAGGCGCTAAAAATCTGGAAATGCTGGCAAATTTTGTGACTGAAAAATTACTAAGCTGTAATTTTATCGGCCATATCAAATCTTATATTGTCTTAAATAAATTCAAGCAATTACATTTTGATTTTCAGGCTGCCCGCCCTTTACTACGTTGATATATTTTAAGTAAAAGAAAAAAGCTCAAGTTAAACTTGAGCTTTTTTTGATTTAATTTTTATTGATATGAACAACCTGTTGAATCGTATTTTCGAGCAGGCCACTCAGTCCAAACTGTGCGCCGATGCCCGAATGTTTCCATCCACCAAAAGGTACATGCGGGAAAATCTCACCATGCGTATTGATCCACGCCGTACCACAACTCAGTCGTTGAGCAAACTGCTGCGCCTGCTCCAGATTGGATGACCAGATCGAACCACCTAAGCCAAAATCCGTATTGTTGGCTTCAGTCAGTACTTCTTCAATATCGTGATAACGAATCAAAGGTAACACCGGACCAAACTGCTCTTCCTGCACCAGACGGCTATCTGGGTTCACATTGGTCACAATTGTTGGTGCAATAAAATAGCCTGTATCCGGTAGATTCTGACCAGATGTCATGACTATTGCACCTTCATCCTGAGCTTCCTGAATCATGGTCTGAACTTTTTGGTATTGCTTGATGTTTTGCACTGGGCCAAAAGTAGTCGTCTCGGCTAAACCATCTCCCAGAGATTGTTGCTGTGCGACTTTTACTAATTCCTGTGCCAGTGAATCATATTGGCTGTCATGCACATACAGCCGTTTCAACGCTGCACAGGTCTGGCCCATGTTGATAAAAGCTCCATTAAAGATTCGGGTTGCCATTGCCTGGATATCGGTATCTGGCAAAACAATGCCTGCATCATTGCCACCAAGTTCCAGTGTCAGATGTTTGAAAGTCGCGGCTGCATTTTGCATGATTCTTTGCCCAGTCGCAGTTGAACCGGTAAATACCACTTTGGCAATTGCAGGGTGACTGGTCAGATTGGCACCGACCTCACCGCCTCCTGTAAGTATAGAGACCACTCCAGGTGCAACTTCTTGCTGAATCAACTCACCGAGTCGAAGGGTCGACAATGGGGTAAATTCTGAAGGCTTATTGATCACTACGTTGCCAGCGCGAATTGCCGGCATGATATGCCAGACAGCAATCATTAAAGGCCAGTTCCATGGAGTAACCGATGCTACAACTCCTAAAGGCCGATGATGAAGTTCGATCCGCTTATTAGCATCATCCTGTAAGATTTCAGTTTCAATCTTGAGTTCTGCCTGATAGCGGGTCCAGGCAATGGCCCCACCGACTTCAAATTCAGCCAGTGCATAAGGTTTGCCCTGCTCCTGCACCACTAAACGCGCTAACTCTTCCCGATGTTCTTCAATACGATCTGCAATACGATGCAGGATTGACTGTCGCGTTGCATCATCCGTATTTTTCCAGTGTTGAAATGCCTGCTCGGCACTACGGATGGTATCTTCAATTTGTGCTTCCGAGGGAGAGGAACATAGGGCCAATACCTGCTCATCAGCAGGATTGATCACTACAAAACTTTCGGCAGCGCCTTGTACCATTTTTCCTTGAATAATACAGCCAACGGGTTGGGATACATGCAAATTAGTCATCTCTTCATCCTGAATCAGATATTTTTGTTGTTCCCTGACATTAGCTGATTTTGTCTGAATGGAGCTTGCATATCACATTAGGCATAAAGTCCTGAATGCACATTTTGTGCATGGAAAATAGAAGAATCATCTTTCGGGATGCTTTTTTGGAACTTTAAATATTGCTTCCTTTAATTTTTTGCCTATAGCTCATTCTTCCTTACATCCTGTTCGAATTTATGCAACAGGATGTCCTGATCTTTGAAATTTCGTAGAACATCACATTGGCCTATATTGGAAATAAAGAATCACAGTGATAGCGTCATGAATAGCACAACCATTCCAGTTTTCAATCCCGATTTACCGATTCACATGACATTTGAAGAACATGACTGGCATCTCCTGGCTCAATATTGGTATCCAGTGGCCTTAGCCCGTGATGTCTCTGAACAGCCGCTAGGGACAATGTTGTTAGATATGCCACTGGTCATTTACAAGATGCAGGATGAACTAGTTGTGGCCAAAGATGCCTGTCCGCATCGTGGTGTGCCTTTAAGTCTGGGAAAAAATGATGGTCAAGGCATCGTCTGTCCTTATCATGGCTTGCGTTTTGGTACACAAGGTAAATGCAACCGTATCCCTGCCCATCCACAGCATAAAATTTCAGATCGGTTTCATTTACGGACCTATGCCGCGGTTGAACGTTATGGTCTGATCTGGTGTTCACTGACAGCTGACAAAGATGCTGAACCGAATATTCCAGTGATGCCTTATTGGAATGATGCAGATTATCAGCAATTGGTTTGCCCACAAGTTGACATCAAATGTTTTGCGGGTAGACAGCTAGAAGGCTTTATTGATGTCGCCCATTTTGCCTGGGTACATCCGGATACCTTCGGTGATCCGAATGATGTTGAAGTCCCGAATTACACTACAACAGAAACTGAATATGGTTTTAATGCCGACTATATCAGCAGTGTCGGCCGTTATCCGATTGGGTTAGATCAGCGCGGTCAGGAAGATTTTAAATGGCTACGGCATTTTGAAATTAGTCTGCCCTTTACCGCAACCCTGACCATCCATTTCCCTAATGATGCCAAACAGGTGATTATGAATGCTGCTTCACCGATGACCGCCCGTCAAACCCGACTGTTTGCTCCTATCTGTCGTAATTATGATAAAGGCTTACCTGTCGAAGAAGCCTATGATTTTAATCTGAAGATTTTTGAAGAAGATCGTCTGATTGTCGAAAATCAGAAGCCTGAGTTTTTACCGCTGGACTTATCTCTGGAAGCACATTTCCCGGCAGATCGCAGCTCCAGCATGTACCGCAAACTGTTAAGGAAAAAAGGCTTTAGTCCTTTATTTGCAGCTTAATTTTATTTAAAAATCATTATCTATGTGTCAGCCAAATTCCAATAAAAAAGGAGATCTTAACGATCTCCTTTTTCACACCATCACAGCTTATGCGATTGGCGGTGTATAAGTACCATCAGCAATTGAATCTTTGATACGGTCCGCTTCTGCAAGCACAAGTGCCAACAGGTTCTTCACGTTTTCAAGCGTTGCAACCGGGCTTAAAGTCGTCATTTTCAGAGATTGAACCTGACCGACTTTAGTGACACCAATGTTCGCTTCACCACGCGCAAACAGTTCATCCGCGACGTTCTGATTCAAGGCATCGACAAACTCAGCTGGATAGCCTGCTGGAACCACACGGAACAATACCGATGCAAATTGTGGCTCAACCAGAAGTTCCAGACCATCAGTTGCCTTGATGTAATCTGCCACTTCGCGAGTCAATTTTACGCCATGGTCGATCATCGAGCCATAAAGCTCTTCACCCAGCGCTTCTACGGTCATCCACAATTTCAACGCGTCAAAACGACGAGTCGTTTGTAGAGACTTCGATACCAGGTTAGGAACACCGTGCTCTTCGTCATATGCCGAATTCAGGTATTCTGCTTCATAGTGCATGAAACGATAGTTCGCTTCATCTTTCAGCAAGAACGCACCACATGAAATCGTCTGGAAGTAATGCTTATGGAAATCCAGTGTCACAGAATCAGACAACTCGATACCATCCAGCATAGAACGATAGTCATTAGACAGAATCAGTGCACCACCCCATGCTGCGTCGATGTGCATCCACGCACCATATTTATTGGTGATTTCACGAATCTGTTTGAGGGGATCAATTGCACCAGCATCAGTTGTACCAGCAGTTGCCACCACACATGCCACGATTTTACCTTCAGACTGAAGATGCGCCATGGTTTTTTCCAGAGCATCAACATCCATCTGAGCATTTTCGTTAACAGGAACAGTCACGACAGACTGGAAGCCCATGCCCATCATCGCCATATTCTTTTGCACAGAGAAGTGTGCATTTTCAGAACAGATGACTTTAACGTTACGCATTGCATCCGCTGGGATACCATCACGCTGAACAGACCACGGATTACCGTTTTCGTCTTTCCAGTTTTTTGCGATACAGGCATCACGCGCCAGCAATACGCCCATCAGGTTGGATTGTGTACCACCAGAAGTGAATACACCCGCCTGACCTGAACCATAGCCAACTTTCTGACGTAGCCAGTCAATTAGCTGCACTTCCATCAAAGAACCCGCTGGGCTTTGATCCCAAGAGTCCATTGACTGGTTAGTGGCATTAATCAACACTTCCGCGATCTGGCTGGTTACCATCGTCGGGCAATGCAAATGCGCAAGCGAATGCGGGTGATGTACTTTCAAGCTCTTGTTGAGGAATAGCTCAACCATACGCTCTAAAGACTTTTGTACGCCCAGACCTTCTTTAGAAGGATTGAAAGCAATTGCGCTACGCAATTCCTTGATGCTACCGCCAGTATACATCTTGTCGTTTTGCAACCATGCTGCAACCGCTTTGGTCGCCTGATCCATCGCCGACTCATAGTCAGCGATAGATGCAGCATCATTGCAGAGTAACGCTTTACGGTGTTCTGCAAAATCTACCATGAATTATGCGCCTCGAACTGCGATTAGAGCTTCAGCAACCGCTTTCTTGAAGCGAACCAGAACTTCTTCACACTCAGCTTGAGTGATGATCAATGGGCAAAGTAAACGGATTACTGTACCGTTACGACCACCTTTTTCCAGCAACAGTTTGTTGTTGAAACAAGCGGTTTGAATTGCTGCAGCCAATTGGCCATCAGCAGGGAAAGAACCCATATGGTCTGCTGGTTTACGCTCGTCGACGATTTCAACACCGATCATCAGACCGCGACCACGTACGTTACCAATACATGGGAATTCAGCAGCCAGTTTTTTCAGTTCAGCTTGCAGGAAATCACCACGTTCTTGTGCATTTTGCGCAAGATTTTGTTCTTTAATGGTTTGTAGCGTCGCAAGACCTGTACCCATTGCCAGCTGGTTACCACGGAAAGTACCGGTATGGCCAGCAGGTTGCCATGCATCGAACTTACGTTTAATACCCAGTACTGCAAGTGGCAAGCTACCGCCAACGGCTTTAGACATTACAACCACATCAGGTTCGATACCAGCATGTTCGAATGCGAACATTTTGCCTGAACGCGCAAAGCCTGCTTGAACTTCGTCAAGAATCAACACAATGTTGTGTTTTTCAGTCACTTCACGGATTTTCTGCAACCATTTTACAGGTGCTGTTACCACCCCACCTTCACCTTGAATCGCTTCAAGAATCACAGCTGCTGGCTTGGTTACACCGCTTTCGACATCTTCAATGAAGTTTTCGAAATAATAAGTCAAAGCATCAACGCCCGCTTCACCGCCTAGACCCAATGGGCAACGGTATTCATGCGGATATGGCATGAATTGAACGCCTGGCATTAAACCATTCACCGAGTTCTTCGCAGACAGGTTACCTGTCATTGCCAAAGAACCGTGAGTCATACCGTGATAGCCACCAGAGAAGCTGATCACTGAACTACGGCCAGTAAAGGTTTTGGCAAGTTTAATCGCTGCTTCAGTCGCATCTGCACCAGATGGACCACAGAACTGTAAGCAATATTCTTCTTTGCCACCTGGCAGGTAAGCCAGAAGTGCTTCAGTAAAAGCATCTTTTAAAGGAGTGGTGAGATCCAGCGTATGCAATGGAAGACCGCTTGCAAGTGTGTCCTGGATACTTTGAATGACCGCAGGGTGATTATGGCCTAATGCCAATGTCCCTGCCCCAGCTAAACAATCAAGGTACTCCGTACCTTCAACATCGGTAACCCAGCAACCTTGTGCTTTCGCTATCGCTAACGGTAATTTACGTGGATAACTACGCACATTCGATTCCATCTGACTTTGGCGAGTCAAGTAGTATTCGTTTGTGGAATTGGTGGCAGGATTTACAGAAGAAACGCTCATATCGAATTACCATCTCTGATATGGGTTGAAAGAAATAAGTCTGGTGACTTGCGGTCGTTTGACTCGGTGCTTTATATAATCTAGTTAGACAATTTTCTATTCAGTAACTAGGAGAGGCGGATGATACAGTTTTTTTCAGGAAAATAAACAACTTTTAGTATCAATTTGCCTCGGCTGTTATTGAAAAAATATATCAAAAAATGTTGCTGTCTAAATTATCAACTTTATGCATGGCAATGACAAGGAACCCTAAACATTTTATGCAATTTTGTTGTCATGAATACAACAGTGTAATTATCAAACAATTATCTCAATAAGTATATAATTTTTATCACATTTAGTTTCTATATACCTATAATAAATAAAATATATTTTTAACAATCCAACGACAATAATTTCGGAATATCAACACATTTCCACCTTAGTATTTTATGATCAGCACAAGGCCAACAATTCCACTAAAACAGGACAACAAAATGCGTCTTTCTTCTTTTTCAGCGCTTGCTTTGCTCGGCGCATTATCTTCTGCCGCTTTCGCAGCTCCTGAAGAAACCTTGAATTATAATGTGGTGAATATCTCGGCAGAAGCCAGCCGCGATATTTCCAATGACCTGATGAATGCCAATTTATTTGTTGAAAAATCTAATAAACAGCCGGCTGAGCTGGCAGCACAAATCAACCAGTTGATGACGCAGGCCATTAATACTGCTAAAAAATATCCTACGGTAAAAATTGAAACCGGTTCACAGCATACCTATCCAGTCTATGACAACGACAACCGCAAGTTAAGAGAATGGCGTGCTCGTGCGCAGGTACGGATTGAATCGACTGACTTTAAAGCCGCCTCGCAATTGATTGCTGAGCTACAGCAAAACTTCCAGACTGAATCGATTAACTTCACAGTATCTGAAGCAAAACGCAAGAAAGTAGAAAACGAGCTGATGCTTGAAGCCTCGAAAAACTTCCAGCAACGTGCGCAAAGTCTGGCTCAAGCTTGGAACAAACCAGGCTATCAACTGGTGAATCTGAATATTAACACCAATAATTCGGGTTATCCACCTGTGCCACGCATGGCGATGGCCAAATCTGCTTATGCCGAAGCAGTTCCAGAACAGGAAATGGCAGCGGGTGAATCCAAAATGACCGTGAGCGCCAATGGTTCTATTCAGTTTAAATAAGTCTTAATAAAATTATTTAGATGTTTAAAAACCACCCTTTTGGGTGGTTTTTTATCACTTGAATATTCTGTGAAAAATCAATGCTACAAATTCATACAAACTCAGATATGAATTGAGCTTTGATCGGTTTAGAGTAACGGACATTTGTGTCAGCCCTCTCTCTCCTCATGTCACTCGATCAACTAAACCTGTATCTGTTTCATCTTCTCAATGTACCTGACCAAGCCTCGATCTGGATGATTAACTATGCCAGTCTGATAGCGCATGATCTGGTGTATTTATTTCTGCTGATTTTTGCTATTACCTGGCTGCGTAGCAGTCGTGAAATCAAAACAGGGATTATTAAAGCTGCGATCTTCACAGCAATCACCTTGTCGATTAGCGAGGTATTATCTGCCGTTCTAAACACACCCCGCCCTTTTGTCATGGAGGTTGGTCAAACCCTGATTGAGCACGCACCTACAGGTTCATTCCCAAGCAATCATATGAGTATTTTTAGCGGGATTGCCTTTGCCTATTATTTCTCAGCACAACGTGATTTGGGTCGAATCCTACTCTGGACTGCCTGGCTAGTCGCTTGGTCACGGGTCTATGTAGGTGTGCATTTTCCGATTGATATGGTGGGAGCATTCCTGATTGCTTTGGCAGTCAATCTTGCTGGCTTACCGCTCTGGTGGAAATATGAGAATAAAATCATGAACTTTATTCTCAGTATTCATCAATTCCTGTTTATGCCATTTATTCGGATGGGCTGGGTGAAGTAAATTTCCAGACATAAAAAATCCCGCTCGAAAGCGGGATTTTTTTAATCTTAATAATTTAGTAAATTGCCATATGATTGCGATGAATCATCTCTAAAGAACGCGCTTCACCCAAGACCTGATGCACTTTATCTGAGGCCAGACCTTTCACGATTTCCGCTGAACGTGAACTGAAGTTGACACGTCCTACAGCAATGCGGTGACCTTGTCGGTCAACACATTCAACCACATCACCACGGTCAAAATGTCCTTCTACCGCTTTGACACCGACCGGCAACAGGCTACGGTGATTCTCTTTAATGGCTTTAACCGCACCATCATCAATTACCAAACGACCTGCGGTTTGCAGATGCGCTGCCAACCATTGCTGATGTGCAGTCATGCGATCATCATCAGTGATAAATAACGTACCCAACATTTCACCTGCCATCAGGCGCGATAAAACATTGTCACTATCACCACTAGCGATCAAGGTTGGGCAACCAGATTTCGCAGCCAGACGTGCAGCACGAACTTTAGTCAGCATACCGCCACGACCAAATTTTCCGCCGCCGCCTGCCATATCAAACAGGCTTTCATCCATGGCACGCACGGTATGGAACAGTTTGGCATCCGGATTAGAACGTGGATCCGAGTCAAACATGCCTTCCTGATCAGTCAGGATAATCAGCAGATCTGCGTGAACTTGTCCCGCCACCATCGCAGCTAAGGTATCGTTATCACCAAAGCGAATTTCGTCAGTAGAAACCGTGTCATTTTCATTAATGACCGGAATCACATGCCAATCAATCAGGTGCTGCAAAGCATCACAAGAGTTGAGATAGCGACGACGGTCTGCCAGGTCATCATGAGTCAATAACACCTGAGCAGTTTGAATGCTGTGTTTTTCCAGCACACTTGACCAGGTCTGGATTAAACCCATCTGACCAATGGCAGCACAAGCCTGAAGACTGGGTAGATCGGTGGGTCGATTCTCAAGTTTCATTCGAACCATACCTTCAGCCACAGCTCCGGAAGAAACGAGAATAATCTCGTGTCCGGCATTGTGTAGATCCGCGATTTGTCCCGCCCAATGCGAGATCGCATCTAAATCTAAACCTTGCCCGTTTGCTGTGAGTAAAGATGATCCGATTTTAACAACGATTCGTTTACAACCCTTGAGCTGACGTTGCCCATCTACCACTTCTATCATCTTGTCCTCAGACTTATCTTTAAAAGATTAACGTACGTAATATACTTCTACGTCGCTGTCGTCATCATCTTCATCATCAAAGTCATCGCCGCCCAGACGTTGAGCGCGACGCATTTCACGATAAGCTTCTTTCGCAGCAATCGTTTGTTCACGTGTTTCAGCTTCAAGCTGATCACGGAATTCTTTCATCTCTGCTGCGTATTCAGGATCTTCAACTTCGCGTTCGCGTTGCTGCTCGATTTGATCCATCAGGTAATACACCACATCCTTAGTTCCTTCAGCCGTTAAGCCTGAAGTTTTAAAGACAGGACCTTCCCACTGCAATTCTTCAAGAATGTGATTACACCATTCATCGCGAGTATCTACAGCAAGCTGATCGACCTTATTCAGAACCAATACCACCGGTAATTTTGAAAGTGTTGGGGAGAATTTTTGCAACTCATTCAAAATCGCTTTGGCATTGTAAGCTGGATCTGAACCGTCAATCGGTTGAACATCGACAATGTGAAGCAGAATACGGGTACGTGCCAAATGTTTCAGGAAGCGAATCCCGAGACCTGCACCTTCTGCCGCACCTTCGATCAGACCTGGAATATCCGCCATTACAAATGAACGGTGACGATCCGCATCCACTACACCCAGATTAGGTACCATGGTCGTAAACGGATAATCTGCCACTTTTGGTTTTGCTGCAGAAACTGCACGGATAAAGGTTGATTTACCTGCGTTTGGCATGCCAAGCAAGCCCACATCAGCCAGTACTTTCAGCTCAAGGCGGATTTCACGGAATTCGCCTTTAGTACCATGTGTACATTTACGCGGAGAACGGTTGGTCGATGATTTGAAGTGGGTATTACCCAAACCACCTTGGCCGCCATGTGCCACTAATACTTTCTGGCCGTCTTCAACCAGATCGCCAATAATATCGCCAGATTCTGAATCGACGATAGTTGTTCCCACAGGAACTTTTAAAATAACTGATTCGCCACCACGACCAGCACAGTTTGCGCCAGCACCGTTTTTACCACGTTCAGCGCGAAATTTACGGGTATAACGATAATCTACAAGGGTACTCGTGTCGTCGTCAGCCTGAATATAAATGCTGCCGCCACGACCACCATCACCACCATCTGGACCACCAAATGGTACGAACTTTTCACGGCGAAAACTGGCTACGCCATTGCCACCGTCGCCAGCCTCTACGGTAATGACTGCTTCATCAACAAAGCGCATAATGCCAATCCTCTAAAAACTTTAAAAACCGCCTATTCTGCCATATTTTAAAGCATTTCTCGACTACATTTATGCACTATTCCATGAAGATCGCTCATTTCAAGGGTAATTTCATTCAGCTTGTCTCAAAATACAAAACCGTCTGAAAAATATTCAGACCTATAAAAATTCAAAATATAGTTTTTAAAGCTTAATTGATCGTTTTTTATTATTTCTGATTTGGCATCGAGCTGCCTATAGTGCTCAACGTCGAAAAAGAGCCCATGGTATAGCTATGACCACAGAAAAGAATTCTGTCAGCCCATTGTCATCACAATTTGTATTACTTATGGCAATGGCATGTGGTCTCTGTGCCGGATCAGCTTATTTTAATCAGCCCTTAATCTATTCAATCGAGGAAAGTTTAGGAATTACAACCAGTCAGGCTGGCTTAACGGTAGTAATCGCCCAGATTGGATACGTACTGGGCTTAATGCTGTTAGTACCATTGGGAGATTTCTTGAATAAACGTAAGCTGATTGTCAGTCTGATGGTCTTTGCAGCCATTTCGCAGATTCTGCTTTCATTCAGCACGACTTTATCAACGCTTTATGTGTTTACCTTATGTGCGACATTTGGCGCAATCTCGGCTCAGGTTTTAATCCCTTTTGCTTCTACGATTAGTCCATCTGAATCCAGTGCTACCATTGTCGGTAAACTGATGAGTGGCTTGGTGATGGGCATCATTCTGTCGCGGACTTTTGCTGGCTTTGTTTCGACCTACTGGTCTTGGGAAGGTGTTTACTTATTTAGTGGAATCATTACCCTGCTTTTTGCCACTCTCATGTGGAGAAAACTACCGGATACTCAACCGCAGGCGGGTTTGACCATTGGCAGTATCTATCGCTCTTTATTTGTCATCGCTAAGCAGAACCCGCATCTGATTCGTCGTGCCTGCGCAGGTGCTTTAGGCTTCGGTATTCTATCTATGGTCTTTACTTCCATGACCTTCGTACTAGGTAGCGCACCTTACCATTTCACTGATTTTGAAATTGGCCTGTTCGGCTTACTCGGTGTGATTGGAATTTATTCATCAAGCTGGTCAGGCAAAACCGTAGGACAAGGCAGAGAAAATCTGGTCGCCAAGCTATGTATTGCTTTAATGCTCAGCTCTACACTGCCCTTATATTTTGCCCAGCAGAATATTGTGATCTATGCGATTGGCGTATTGATGGCTTATTTTGGCCTGACCGCATTCCATGTATTAAATCAGAATCTGGTTTATCGGATTGACCTGAAATCACGTTCCAGAATTAATGCAGTATATATGACCATTTATTTTAGTGGTGCAGCTTTAGGCTCACTCGGTGCGGTTTATGCCTGGGAGCACTTTGAATGGGTTGGTTGTGTGGTACTTGGCCTTGTTTTCTCGATTGGGATTTTGCTGATTGATCGGTGGGATTTTAAGAGGATGGAATAATTTTATATGTAATAAATAATAGACTTCTTTCATAAGTCAGAGAATACTCCATATTAAATTTATAAAATCAGCACTGCCTCACATTGCATTTTTTTATTTTGATACCTTTGAGTGGGCCATCGCTCTACTTTTGAAAGGTCAAAAGTAGCAAAAAACCTTTTGTTTCCCATACACAACATCCTTGTTGTGATGGGAAACGTGTGGCATCCCTGCCACACTTATGAATCCAATACCAACTCAAATCTATTGTTTATTTTAGATATATAATTTACTTATAGTCATTAAAAAATGATTTATGAAAGAAATTTATTTTTGGTGTTTAAAATATGCCATAAGTAAATATTTAGATTCTTTAATTACTTCACGCATTACCTCAACTAGGTAAGGAAAATTATTATCTAGAATGATATTTTTAAACTCAGCTCCTTCAAATTTTTCTAATGTCTTATATACTCTTGTAATCTCATCTTTTAACTCTAATAGCTCATCATGCTTATTGAAGGTGAGTTCATAAAAAAACTGGGCTTTCGATCTTATTTTTAAAGCTATATTCTTAAGATTTTCGAGTTCTACTATAGCTCTTCTTTGGTTCATAATTGCACTATGAACTTCTAAGCATTGACTATCATAATCATTTATTAACATTAATAATGATTGAGCCTCATTAGCTATTACTTCACTACTTTTCTGAGTCTTCCATTCCTTTGAAATCAGCCATGCCACCCCAGCCGCTATAAGCGTGGCCGTTGCCCCCCAGTCCCAATTAGATATATCCATTTACTGTCTCTTCTAAATTTAATCTAAATTAAATTTGTTATATACGTTCTTTATTTTCCAAAATCTCAGGCAGGCTTTTCTCAATCCAGCCAATCAAATTCATTATTTTTTCAGCTGCTTGTGAGCCAGTAATCGTCAACTGATATTCTACTTTAGGTGGCACCACCGGATAGACAGTACGCAGAATAAAACCATCTTGTTCCAGCATTTTTAAAGTCTGGGAAAGCATCTTTTCACTGACACCTTCAATGCGCTGTTTCAACTCGCTAAAGCGATGCACACCTTCACTCAGGCAACGTAAAACCAAGATCGACCATTTATTGGTGAGATGTTCCAGTATTTCACGGGATGGACATTCATTGGATAGCACCTGCCCCAGTAATGGACTGATTGCATATTTGGTCATTGAAGAGTTCCTTTCTTGATCACAATTTTAGTTATTACTTACTATTTTTAATGTACTTACCATTTGTAAGCTAACAGATTCATATGGACGTATCAAGGTGAATTTTCCATCAATTAAAGGATATGATTTGATAAAGCTGATTTGTCACCTTTATCTTCCACAATAAAAAAAGAGCCTCAAAAGAGGCTCTTTTTTAGATAACTTCTACAAATTATGCATTTGTTTCAGCAGGAACTTTTGGATAGCTTACGCCGCCCATTTGTTCAGCAATACGAAGTACCTGGCAGCTATAACCTACTTCGTTATCGTACCAAACATAAGCAGTTAAACGGTTGCCTGAAGTGATTGTCGCTTGCGCGTCAAATACACCTGCAGTACGTGAACCGATAAAGTCAGAAGATACAACTTCAGTCGAGTTGGTATAACCAATTTGACCTTGAAGGTTAGAGTTGATTGAGATTTGACGGATGTATTCGTTTACTTCGTCACGATCAACATCTTGGCCTAAAGTCAGGTTCAGAATTGCAAGAGATACGTTTGGTGTAGGTACACGTACAGAGTTACCTGTCAATTTACCTTGAAGAGCTGGAAGTGCTTTCGCAACCGCTTTAGCAGCACCAGTTTCAGTAATAACCATGTTCAAAGTTGCAGCACGGCCACGACGATCAGCTTTATGGTAGTTGTCGATCAGGTTCTGGTCGTTTGTGAACGAGTGAACTGTTTCAACGTGACCATTGATCACTGTGTATTTGTCGTTTAACACTTTCAGTGTTGGAGTGATCGCATTGGTAGTACAGCTTGCAGCAGAGATGATTTGATCTTCATCAAGGATGTCAGCCTGGTTCACACCAAATACAACGTTCTTCATGTCACCTTTACCAGGTGCAGTCAGAATTACGCGAGCAGCGCCTGGACATTTCAGGTGTTGAGCAAGACCTTCAGCATCACGCCATTTACCAGTGTTGTCGATCACTAAAGCATTTTCGATACCGTATGCAGTGTAATCCACTTCAGATGGATTAGATGCATAGATCACTTTGATGAACTGGCCGTTTGCAATGATTGCTTCGTTTTCTTCGTCTACAGAAATCGTACCCGCAAATGGACCGTGGATTGAGTCACGACGTAATAAAGACGCACGTTTTTCAAGGTCACCGTCAGATGATTTACGAACTACGATTGCTTTCAGGTTCAAGCCGCGGCCTAGACCTGACTGGCTGATCATCAAACGGGCCAGGATACGACCGATACGACCGAAACCGTAAAGCACCACGTCTTTACCTTCTACAGAAGTTGCATTGCCTTCAAGTGATTTCACAGCGTCAGCAACGAATGCGTTAACATCACCACCTTTTGCTTTGAATTCAACAGCAAGTTTGCCTAGATCAATTTCAGCAGTACCGATGTTTTCCACTTTTGCCAATGCTTCAAGGATTGGGAAAGTGTCTACAACAGAAAGCTCAACGTCTAATACGCGAGTACGACGATGCGCTTTAAGGATCTGGATTACAGAACGGTTAATTAAAGAGCGACCGTAAACTGTAGCTACGATATTTTTTTCACGATATAACTGACCTACTAGGGCAATCATACGTTCCGCAAGTTCTTCACGGTTTTTCCAACGACCTTGGTGCTCTGCATGGAGGGCAACGATAGTGTCTTTGCTCACAGATACGTCCTCTAATTAATTGTAAATCTAAGCATAAATTTCAAAACCCGATAATTGTAATGGAATTGGCCGCAAGTTTGAATCAAAAGCTGATTAACTCTGGCCGAAAATCCGATATATTCACTATAAATTTTGAAAATAATTGTAATTAGTCAGATGATTTTGCATTTAAAATTTGAAAAATCATCTATTCCCTGTAAAAACCAGATTTTTGTTAAATGTTGTTTATTCAGCCAAATTTATCATTCAAGAATCTAAACGTTTCTGATAACGCTCTAAATTTTGTGCTAGTGTCAGGCGTCTTTTTCGTTGTTCAATAATGTGTAGTATACCTTCAATTACCAACAATACGACGGCCAGCCAGATCGGAAGATAGGTCAGCCATTCGCCGGCTTCAACCCGCTCCCCTAATGCCATAGACGCAAAAGCCAAAAGTACTGGCTCCAGATAGCTCAGCAGACCAAAAATTACGAAAGGCAGATAACGGCTTGCCAGAATATAACTACCTAAGCCTAAAGCACTTAAGAAGCCCAAACCCAACACTGCCAAGATGAGATGAGGGAAACTGACCATAAGCTTGAGAGAATCGCTATGTACAAAGCCCAGATAGAAAGCCACTGGCAGAATCAGACACAAGTCCCACCAGAATCCACCCAAGTGATCCGTACCAAAGCGACGGCGCAGGAAGAAATACAGTGGATAAGCCAAAGCCACATAGACCGTTTCCCAGGCGATCGAACCGATTCGCCAGATTTCATGTCCCACACCTAATATGGCCAGTGCGACTGCTGCCATCTGCCAGCGCGATAGTTTTTCCTTATAAAGCACACATCCGACCAGCACCATGACTAAGGGCAACAGGAAATATCCCAGGGATACCTGTAAACCGCGGCCATTAATTGGTCCCCATAAAAAGAGCCACAACTGTGTCGTACATAACAGGGAACTGATGATCAACCAGAGCAGAAAAGCAGGTTGTTTGAGAATGCGTTTTAAAATTTGAGTGATATGGCTGAGGTCACCTGACCACCACATGAACGCAGTCAAAAATGGAATGGTCGCCAACATCCGCCAGGCAAAGGTCTGTTCACTGTCTAAAGGCTGCAAAAATGGCGTGGATATATAAAGAACACCAAATACTACTGATGCCAATACCGATAATGCAATGCCTTTATACATGCTTCAAACCCAAGATCATTCCAGCGCATTATAACGATTAGTCTAAAATAAAGCTTGAAGATTCATCTGCCCAAAGGCCAAAGGTAATTACAAGGCAAAATACATAATTTAAAAAAGAGAAGGATTAAAAAAACCATGCCGAAGCATGGTTTTTATAAATAACCCGAGTGGCCTTTTATTTTCTTGCCTGTTGGGTCTGTTTAGTATGAATTACATCACTCAAATCATAACCCACAGATTGCGCATATTGCAGGTATTCATTCACCACATTCTGATCCAGTTGAGGATCACGTGACAATACCCACATATATTTACGTTTAGGCTCGCCGACCAGTACGGTTTGATAATTATCGTCCAGTTTTAATACCCAATAATCGCCACGGCCCACTGGTAACCAGCGAATAAACTCTGGCAAGAAACTTACCTTAAGCTTGGTGTTATAAGGTGCATTCTGAATGTATGCCTCACCTACGGATTGAGTCACCTGACCATTTTTCTGGATACAGCGGTTATCTACATTAACGTTACCATTTTCATTTAATGTATACGTCGCCGTAACGTCACGATCACACTTGTTCTGGAATGTAAGTGGCTTACGAGCCACTTCATACCAGGTGCCCAAATAACGGTCCAGTTCAACTTTCTCTACAGTGGGTAAAGAATCGTTCTTGGCATAAGCCATGGTTGCAGCCCCGAGTCCAAGTAGAACTGCACTACCCACTGCAATTTTTGCAAGTTTCAATCCCGCATGAGGGAGATTATTTTTAGTTGTCATACGATACCTATTTGATCAGGACAAAATTTTCAACATGAATATTTCGTACTTACAATAGCGGCATCCGCAGACATATTTTGTAGCATTATGTTAGGTTTGTGATTGATTTTACGTAATTTAAATCTGTAATTTACACACAGACCTAACTTAACATCTGCGCTTTTAAACGTAAAATTTCATCCCGTATACGTGCAGCCTGCTCAAACTGTAGTTCTTTTGAAGCCTTGAGCATTTCTTTTTCCAGTTTATTGATATGCTTCGCGAACATCTTTGGATCGGCCATGATATGGCGTTCATCTGCACTGATCGCACGGGCCTGATCGGAAGCTTTCAGCTCAATAGTTTCATCATCCAGCACTTCGCCTGTATCAATTTCCTTAATCACCTGACGTACTGCACTACGTGGTGTAATGCCATGCTCTTCATTAAACTGGATCTGTTTGGCACGACGGCGTTCAGTCTCATCAATAGCTTTTTGCATAGAATCGGTAATGCGATCCGCATACAAAATCGCTTTACCTTTCAAGTTACGCGCTGCACGACCAATGGTCTGGATCAGTGAACGCTCTGAACGCAGGAAACCTTCTTTATCCGCATCCAAAATCGCAACCAGTGAAACTTCTGGCATATCTAGACCTTCACGCAGCAGGTTAATGCCGACCAGAACATCGTGCACACCGGTACGCAGCTCATGAATAATTTTCACACGCTCAACAGTATCAATATCGGAGTGCAAATAGGCAACCTTGATTCCATATTCTTTTAAATAGGATGTCAGGTCTTCCGCCATACGCTTGGTCAAGGTCGTCACCAACACACGCTCATTCATTTCCTTACGAATATTGATTTCAGACAATACATCATCGACCTGTGTCAAGACTGGACGGATTTCAATTTCCGGATCAATCAGACCGGTTGGACGAACCACCTGCTCGACTACCTGTTCAGATTTTTCCAGTTCATATCGTGCAGGTGTGGCACTGACGTACACGGTCGTCGGTACAATACGTTCCCATTCCTCAAATTTCATTGGACGGTTATCCAGTGCACTTGGCAAGCGGAAACCGTAATTCACTAGATTTTCTTTACGGGAACGGTCACCTTTGTACATGGCTCCAATTTGTGGAACAGTCACGTGCGATTCATCGATAATCAGCAAGGCATCATCGGGTACATAATCAAAAAGCGTCGGCGGTGCTTCGCCTGCCGGACGACCCGATAAATGACGTGAATAGTTTTCGATCCCGTTGGTATAACCGAGCTGCTGCATCATTTCCAGATCATAACGGGTACGCTGCTCGATCCGCTGAGCTTCCAGCAACTTGTCATTTTCACGGAAAAAGACCAGACGTTCTTTTAATTCATCTCGAATGGTTTCAATCGCGCGAGCCAAATTGTCTTTCGGTGTTACATAGTGACTTTTAGGATAGATCGTGACACGCGGCACTTTACGGATCATTTTCCCGGTTAAAGGATCAAACCAGCGAATGGAGTCGACTTCATCATCAAACAGCTCAATCCGGATGGCATCCTGATCCGATTCGGCTGGGAAAATATCAATGATCTCACCACGAATACGATAGGTACCGCGCAGGAATTCCAGTTCATTACGCGAATACTGCATTTCAACCAGACGGCGAATAATATCATCACGTCCAATACGGTCGCCTTCGACCACATGCAGCAACATGCTCATATAGGCATTCGGATCACCCAGACCGTAAATCGCAGACACTGAAGCGACAATAATTGCGTCGCGACGTTCTAAAAGTGCACGGGTGGCCGAAAGACGCATCTGGTCAATGTGGTCATTAATTGCCGCATCTTTCTCGATAAAGGTATCTGAAGATGGCACATAGGCTTCTGGCTGATAGTAGTCATAATAACTGACGAAATATTCAACCGCATTATTCGGGAAAAATGCTTTAAATTCACCGTAGAGCTGTGCAGCCAGCGTTTTGTTATGGGCCATGACAATAGTCGGACGCTGGGTACGGGCGATGACATTGGCCATAGTATAGGTTTTACCTGAACCGGTAACCCCCAGCAAAAGCTGATCGTGATAGCCTTTTTCTATACCCTTGACCAGCTTTTCAATGGCCTGTGGCTGATCGCCAGCAGGTTGATAATTGGTCACCAGTTCAAAGGGTTGTTTATCACTCATAGCTTTAATCATTTCACTGCGGATATCGACTCAATTTATTATGGGGGTAAAACTGAATTACTCAATCCCTATCCAGGTTTCTGTTTGGTAAAATAAAACAGTATCATTGTCATTATTTTATAGTGCTTTACTTTACTTAGATTTAATGAATAAGGTACAGATCAATCCAAATCAATTTTGAATTATGCAACAATCAATATAAAATTGAGATCTTTAAAAATTATAAAAAATTGGCAGGATAATGAAAGATAAAGAGTATCGTGAAATCGTGACTAAGAATCAGTTTCGCTATATGGGCACAATCATATTTTGTTTGGGCCTTTTCTATTTAGTTAGCGTTATTTACTTTCTTATTCAAAAACACTTTTTTTAAAACTCACCCATGAGTATCACTTGTGCAAAAGAATAAATTAAGCATTTTCAGACAACAACTTTATTTAGGTTTACTCGGTATGCTGTTTTGGATCATGGGTGGAATATTGTCCTATCTGTTTGGCTAGTCCTGCATAACAATACCTTGACCCTTATTCAATTCAAAGGCAACATGAAGCTAATCAGGACATCGAATAAAAAAGCCATGACTTACCATTATCACGATGAAAGTATTGTTAAATCTCTGCCAGAAAATACGGTATTTGTTTTCGGAAGCAACTTGGCTGGACAACATGCCGGAGGAGCAGCCAGAACAGCTTATGAGCATTTTGGGGCGGTCATGGGGGTTGGTCGTGGCTGGGCAGGTCAAAGTTATGCCATTCCGACTATGAATGAGCATTTGCAACAGATGCCTCTCTCACAGATCCAGCACTATATTGATGACTTCAAGATTTACACCAAGAACCATCCTAAAATTAAATATTTTATTACTTCGGTCGGTTGTGGCATTGCTGGTTATAAAGTCGAAGAGATCGCTCCAATGTTCAAAGGCATTTCTCACAATGTCATTTTTCCGCAATCTTTCCGGCCTTTTGTAGAAAAAGCGCTTCCGAAAATTACGTCGCAATTCCTGCATACCATCTTTCGGGATTCGGTGATTTTTACTCCGGCAACAGATGAGCTGATTGATGTTCTGGCACTGACCGACAATGAAAAGAGTCTGGCCAAGATTCTGCTTAACACTCAGATTTATCCGGTCGACAGCAATGGCCGTGATCGTGTATTTGAGATTGAAGATATTCTGCATAACCTGAATGGCAAGATTTTTGATTTCCAGAATAATTCTGAAGGTTCCATGCTGTTTGGTGCTGTGATTTTGGCACTTCTGGAACTTTATAATATCAATGAAAAAGACTTTATTGATGTCTGGAAAGGTGATCGTGAGATTGCCCCACCAAAACCTGAAAATAAAGCACGTAAAACAGTTCGCTAAGGTAGCTCCCAAATTTTACTCATAAAAAAGCCATGAACTTCATGGCTTTTTTATTTTTTAACGTTTGCCCATTGAACGGCGTGTACCACGAGGTGGCATCCAAGTCCGGTCGGCATAACGCTGCGGTTTAGGTCGTAGATCTTCCAGAACCTCATCTGAAGCAGATTGTTCTGCTTGTTTTAATGGAAACGGTAAATTAACCAAGGGCTTTTTCTTGGGAGAATTTTGGGAGCTCATGCGCAATACTCAATAATTTATGCGGCTATTGTACAAAAAAACTCTATCTGCTGTGTACCACCGGTTGGCTAAATTTATTCAAGCTTTTTCTAGTAGGTTTTGAGCAGAAAATTTTCTGATTTCTTGTACAAATCACGTCCATGATAGAAAGCTTAAATCATTATTTAAAACTTAGATTAATGAGAAAAATGTTACCCACTTATTATTCTATTACCTCGATAAAACTGAAAATTTTATAAAAATTAATATCCTATTTATCTTCACTATTCATAATAATTTTTACATAAATATATATTTTATTAATACAATTTATACAAATTTTGGCATTTTTTACTTTCTGTTAACTTTTCACTACTCGTTCTGTAACTGTGTAAATTGGTGAGATTTAACTAGATTGTTCAATAGAAAAACAAATAACTAGCACGGACAAGGAGTCCTCTGAACAATGAAGACAATCATGGTATGCATGGCAGGTCTAGCCACACTACCCCTGCTTGCACATGCAGAATCCCCATATTTCAGCCTACAGGATGGCGATGGCTTTAAGCGATTTTCCGTTTCAGTCGGTGCACTGCATGTCATGCCACAAGGTAAAGCACAGCCCGTTCGTGTAAATACTGCTATTAATGAAGGCTATCAATCCAAAGTTGGAAATATTCAGGCACAAACCGTCATAGATAACCTTGATCCCGACCGTAGACCAAATCGTTTTGTTGAAGGATTAGTAAGATTAATTGGTGCATTTGGGGGGCAAGTATCTAGTGGCCTTTCTGGAGATTCTTATGTATATGGTCTTTCAGAATGGGATAACCCGGGAACAGGTCTTGAAGCAGATGATGTCACTACGCTTGGCATCATGACAAACTATTTCTTCACTGATAACGTTTCATTTGAAATGAAGGCTGGTATTCCCCCCAAAGTAGATATCAAAGGTAAAGGTACAATTTATGCTCCATTCGCCGCTGTAGCAACGCCTTTGGGTGGGATTGCAGGCAATTTAAATCTTGCCAATGACATTAGAATTACAGACCTGGCGCAGTCTAACAAAGCCGCCGAAGCTCGTGCATGGACGCCTGCTTTTGAATTCCAGTACCATTTTGGTAAAACAGGAGTAAATAAATTCCGTCCATATGTAGGAGTAGGCTTAATGTATGCCTATTTCAATGAACTTGAAATGGATAAAGGCATTGAAGCTGATCTGGTTGCTGCAGGTCATATGATCCAGAATATTATTAATCAGAATGCTGGTGCTTCTCTTGAAATGAAGGACAGTAATGGCAGAATGAAAGTGGATCTCGAAGCTACCGATGCTTTTGCTCCTGTGGTGACTGCCGGCTTTACTTATGATTTCAATGAGAAATGGTTTGCAGTTGGCTCAGTGTCTTATGCCCATTTGCAAAACGAATCTAAGATTACTGTAATCAATGAAAATACCGGGCAAACCTTAATCAACTCTAAAGCCGATGTAGAAATTAATCCGATCCTAGCTTATGCAGGTATTGGTATGCGATTCTAAGACAGTTCAATTTTAAAAGCAGAGCTAAGCTCTGCTTTTTTGAGTTCCGAATTCACCAAATTAGCAAAGACTTTACGCAGTCTCCAGATTCTAATCTGGACCTATCTATCTCTATAAACATCGAATCTATAAAAAAAATTTATCTTTTAAGTAATTATTATTCTATCGCGACAACAAGTCGAATCGACTAACATAGCTTGCGATACTCATAGTACAGATTCTTTATGACCAGCAGCCAGTTTTCCAAGCCACTTATTTATATGCTCATTGGTTCAGCAGTGATTCTGGCATTGTCTTTAGGTGTCCGTCATGCATTTGGCCTATATCTGGTGCCGATGAGTGAGGAATTTGGCTGGGGTCATAATGTCTTTAGTTTAGCCATTGCCATGCAGAATTTGATCTGGGGTGCTGTTCAACCCATTACTGGTGCCTTCGCTGACAAATATGGCAGCAAGATTGTCGTTGCCGTTGGCGGTGCCTTATATGCGCTTGGCCTGTTATTGATGGCTGTCAGTTCAACCGGATTATTGTTGAATCTCAGCGTCGGACTGATTTTAGGTCTGGCCTTGTCTGCCACCTCTTTCCCGGTTTTATTATCTGCGGTTGGACGAGCTGCACCACCTGAAAAACGCAGTCTGGCAATGGGGATTGCCAGTGCAGCAGGCTCCTTCGGCCAGTTTATTATGCTGCCTTCAACATTATTACTTTTACAAAATGTCGGCTGGTCAGCAGCACTTGTCGTTAGCTCAATTTTAATCTCTTTGATTGTACCTTTGGCCTGGATGCTAAAAGCCCCGATGTATGTCGATCCGAATGCGACTCCTACACTGAATAAGGTATCACTCAGCTTTAAAGAGATTTTAGTGGTAGTCAAAAACCATAAGCCATTCTGGTTTCTGGCGATGGGCTTTTTTGTCTGTGGCTTTCAGGTGGTCTTTATCGGGATTCACCTGCCGGGTTATCTGATTGATCATGGTTTCAATGCTACAACTGGTACCATTTTTCTGGCACTAGTGGGCCTGTTTAATGTTGTCGGTACCTATACGGCTGGCTGGCTCGGTGGAAAATATTCCAAACCACGTCTGCTAATGGGCTTATACGGTCTGCGCGGGATTGCAATTATCGCCTTTCTGATGCTGCCTTTAAGCACCTGGACGGTCTATGCGTTTGGTGTCATCATGGGATTATTATGGCTTTCTACCGTACCACTGACCAACGGTATTGTTGCCAATATGTTTGGCGTGAAATATCTGACCATGCTCAGCGGGATTGTATTCTTTACCCATCAGGTCGGTTCATTCTTTGGCGGCTGGCTCGGCGGTGTAAACCATGACATGAGTGGTAACTATAATGCAGTATGGATGTTGTCGATTGCCTTAAGTATTTTTGGCGTACTGGTGCACTTATGGGTAAATGAGGAGCAAATCGTACATGACTGATTCGACCTTTCTGCTCAAGCTTTCCATTGCGATAGCAATGGTACTTCTCCTCGCTATTTCTTTATGGCTCTGGAGCCAGACTCCAGAACTGTTTGAGTACTTTAATCAGGCGTTTTGTGCACATTAATTGTCAAATATTTGACATTTTTCAGCAGCTTTAGGACTTTGTTTTGCCATATTAATTAAAAGATATTAAATTAATCATTTAGATATTTTTATTCGGTTTTTCATAAGTTTAGCACTTCTTATGATTTTATTTTTATTCTGGATTTTTTTAGATTTTCTGCAACAAGAAAATTCAGAGACTTTCCAATGACAAGCTTAACCCAACTTTCACAAGCCATTCACGATGCACCACGCTTGCATCAGCAAGATCAGTTTCAGAATATGATGAAATCAAAATTGTCCCGCAGGCAGATCAAGCCCTAGGCGCAGTGGTTTATGGTCTAGATGCCCGCAAAGCCCAATCTGGCGAAACCATCCTGCGTCTGAAGCAGGCTCTGGCTGAACATTTGATCCTGATCTTTAAGAATCAAAGTCTGGATGATCTACAGTATCTGGCATTTGCCACCTATTTCGGTTCGATCTTCCGTCCAGATGCCGACACGCCAGTGCTGGCTTCTAAAACAGATACGGGCACTCCACCTGATGTCGTACCCGTTTCCAATGCAGTCGGTCAAGGGGATTACACCGGTCATGGTGAACTTGCACCGCATGCCGATCACCAGTGGACACCCCTACCATCTTTTGGCTCTTTACTCTATGCCATTGAACTGCCAAAAGACGGTGGCCAGACGTCCTGGATCAATACCATCAAAGCTTATGAAGCATTAGATGAAGAAACCAAAGCACAAATCGACCAGTTACAGCTCATTACCTATAATCCATTTGTGCGCTTCCAAAGCAATAAAGATGGTAATGCTTATGCGGGTAATATGCCAAAATATCGCTTTAAAGATCAGCCAATTTTAGGTCACGCCTACCCGCACCCACTGGTACGTACCCATCCTGAATCTGGCCGTAAAGCACTTTGGTTAAATACCCATACCGAAGTTGAATTAGTGAATTATGACGATCAGGCAGGTAGTGAACTGATTGCAAAATTACGTGAGCATGTCTTAAAACCTGAATTCGCTTATGAGCACCATTGGGAAGCAGGCGATATCGTGTTCTGGGACAATTAGGTTACTCTACATTCACGCCGTCCTTTCCCTGCTGATCAGCGCTGTTTATTAAAACGTATCAGCCTGGCAGGTAGTCGTCCATTTTAATCACCATAAAAATATAATAAAGAGAAAGGTCATTTAAGCCTTCGACAATAACGACTCATCATGTAGATTTTCCGCCATTGAGGAATGACCGCCTCAATGGTTTTATTTTTAAATTTTTAGTCATCCTATTTTGGGAATATCAGGATAGAGGTTTTAAATTAAATTTTTTAAAAATACAGCTTTTAACAAAATCGGCAATCGGATTACTTTTTCTCACTCAAACTGCCTAGTGTATTTTTCCTTTTCTGCTTAGCGTATTAAAAAAACAAGCCATTGCTATAGCTGCAAAAAGGAGAAGAAAATGAACGAGATTCAGTTTTCAGATTGTGTTCGTGCATGTATGACCTGCTCTCTGGCCTGTACCAACTGTGCCAGTGCCTGCCTGAAAGAAGAACATTTAGAAATGATGCGGGAATGTATCCAGCGCTGTCTGGACTGTGCTGATCTGTGTCAGCTCTGCGCCCGCATGCAACAAAAGCAATCTCCATTTATGAAAGAGATTTGCGAGCTATGCGCTAAAGCTTGCGATTATTGTGTAGAAGAATGTGGCCATCATGAGGATGATCATTGCCAGCAATGTGCCGAAGCTTGCCGTCGCTGTGCTGAAGAATGCCGCAAAATGGCAGCCTAATTTCCAGCATTACTGACAAGATTGAATTTTTTCAATCTGGAAAATAAAAAACCCGCAAGCCAAACCTGCGGGTTTTTGATCTAACCTGAATAAATCAAATTAGAATAAACGGTTCATACCATTCAAGGTTGCCACACGGTAAGCTTCTGCCATCGTTGGATAATTGAATGTGGTTTCCACAAAATACTTGATCGTATTGTTCGGGCTGTTCATGACTGCCTGACCAATGTGGATAATTTCTGAAGCATTATTACCGAAGCAATGAACACCCAGAACTTCCAGCGTATCGCGATGGAACAGGATTTTTAATTCGCCAACTGTATCACCGGTAATCTGTGCACGTGCCAGATGACGGAAAGATGCCTGCCCCACTTCATACGGAATTTTTTCTTCAGTCAACTGCTGCTCAGTTTTACCGATTGAAGAGATTTCCGGAATGGTATAAATACCAGTCGGAATATCAGTCACGGGTGCAACATCTTGCTCACCGCTCATGTTAGCACCTGCGCAACGACCTTGGTCATAGGCAGCAGAAGCCAATGATGGCCAGCCAATCACGTCACCTGCAGCATAGATATTTTCGACTTCAGTCTGATACTGCTCATTCACGGTTAATTGACCACGACTGTTTGGTTTCAGACCAATATTTTCAAGGCCTAAACCATCAGTATTCCCTGAACGTCCGTTACACCACAGAATAGCATCAGCTTTAATTTTCTTGCCGCTTTGTGTATGCAGAACCACATAATCATCAGAAGTTTCAAGGAAGTCGATCTGTTCATTATGACGGATCAATACACCCTGTTCACGTAAGTGATAAGACAACGCATCAGAGATTTCATCATCTAAATAGCTGAGCAGTTTTGGTTGGGTGTTAATTAGGTCAACCTTATGTCCTAGACCAATAAAGATCGATGCATATTCACAGCCAATCACACCTGCGCCATAAATAATGATTTTTTGGATTGAGAAATCCAGATCCAGAATTTTGTCTGAATCAAATACACGTGGATGATTGAAATCAAGAATCTCTGGACGGTATGGACGTGAACCAGTCGCAATCACCAGTTGCTGGAACATAATAGTTTCTTTTATGCCATCTGGTGTAAATACAAAGATCGTATTTGCGTCTTGAATGTAAGCACGACCATGATAGATATCAATCTTGTTACGGTCATAAAAACGTGAGTGAGTATCCACCTGCTGCTGAATCACTTTATGTGCATTGCGCAGTACCTGTTTCATGGTGAATTGTTTCCATTCACCTACTTTTTGAAACATTGGATCACGTTGATAACGGATAATGCTGGATACCGTTTGACGCAATGCCTTACTTGGAATCGTACCTACGTGAGTACAGTTACCACCCAGCTGTTCACGCATATCCACAATTGCAACACGCTTACCAGATTTGGCAAGTTTCATTGCCGCGCCTTCGCCCGCAGGGCCTGAACCTAGAACTACCGCATCGTACTTAACGAAAGTCCCACTAACGACCTCTTTTTTACGTGGCATTCAACGCTCCTTAAAATTAAAAAATTTTGCTTTAATCTACGCTATATTATGACGTAATTGCTGCCAATTTGGTGTATTTAACTTACATATATTGTGTGATAAGAACATTTTTTAAATGAATAATCCTTTTCGCCCTATTTCACCCGAGTTTCGTTATAATTAAAAAAGTGTTAACTTTGATTTATCTCCCTCCTTCAAAACAGTGGAAAAGTTATATATGTCTGAAAACCGTAAACCTGAACAGGGTATCAAACTTCGCGGCGCAGAAAAGGTCGCCCGTATTCCTGTAAAAGTTGTTCCTACGGTTGAAACGCCACGTAAGCCGGACTGGATCCGTGTGAAAATGGCCGCTCCCGAGGAAGTTCAGCGTATTAAAACTACACTTCGTCAGCAAAAACTGCATACCGTATGTGAAGAAGCTGCCTGTCCGAACCTGCCTGAATGTTTTGGTGGGGGTACAGCAACCTTTATGATTATGGGTGATATTTGTACGCGTCGCTGTCCGTTCTGTGATGTGGCACATGGTCGTCCAAATGCACTTGATCCGGATGAACCGCGTCATATGGCAGAAACGATTGCCAACCTGGGTCTGAAATATGCAGTCATCACTTCAGTTGACCGTGACGACCTGCTAGATGGCGGTGCACAGCATTTTGTCGATTGTATTAAAGAAGCTCGTGCATTAAGTCCAAAGACTTTGCTGGAAATTCTGGTACCTGATTTCCGTGGTCGTATGGACATCGCTTTACGCATCATGACTGAATGTCCACCAGACGTGTTTAACCACAACATTGAAACTGTGCCACGTCTGTATAAAGCCATGCGTCCAGGTTCTGATTATCAGCACTCTTTAAATCTGTTGAAAATGTTTAAAGATTATTGCCCAGAAATTCCAACCAAATGTGGTTTGATGGTCGGTATTGGTGAAACTGAAGAAGAAGTTCTCGCTCTGTTAGACGACCTGAAAGCACATGACGTGGATTATGTAACGATTGGCCAGTATCTACAGCCATCTAAACAGCATGCGCCAATCGACCGTTTTGTAACGCCAGAAGAATTCGAACGTTATGCAGAACATGGCCGTAAGCTTGGCTTTAAGAATATCTGGTCAGCACCGATGGTACGTTCAAGTTACTTTGCAGATCGTCAATACTATGGTGAACCGGTTCCGGAAGTACGCCGTAAAGTTGATCCAGCGAAAAAAATCGCTGTACAGGCAATTGAAGCTTAAAATGACTTAGATCAAAGCCCTCTCAAGTAGAGGGCTTTTTTATGCCTAACTAAATTTATATTTGTTCACTTTTTAATTATTTTAACTACCCTCTCTTAAAGATTAAGTTATTACTTATCTTCACATTTCTTTGCGTGTTCTCACTTGAAGACTGTGCATTTTTCAAACAATCTCAAAAACAGATAAAACACTTCAATATATCGTTGAAATATTTAATAACGATCGTTCTCACACCAACAATTGTGAATTTGCCAGTTGCTTAAGCGATGTAAAAAAATTGATCAAGTCTTATGAAGACACCTTAGGGAGATCGGCAGCATCACAATTGTATGACCCTGGAGAAATATAACAATGCTATTTATTTTCGCCGTACTTCTTCTCATTGCCAGTTTATGGGCGATTTTCTTTTTTCAACTCTCCCGTACCACTGGTGCAATTACCCTGATTGTCATGTCAGTGGTTTGTGCCTTTATCAGTCCTTGGTCACTGATTCTGGGTATTCCCCTGATCCTGATCAGTCTGGTCGTCATGATCGAACCTTTGCGTATGTCTTTCATTTCCAGGCCAGCCTATAAGGCATTAGCGGATGCCATGCCGAGCATTAGCCCGACAGAACGTGAGGCTCTTGATTCCGGCACCAGCTGGTGGGAAAAAGAACTCTTTATGGGTGCGCCGAACTGGGAAACCTTTAATAGCTATCCTTATCCAAAACTTTCCGTTGAGGAACAGGCATTCTTGGATAACGAAGTCGAAACGCTGTGTAGCATGCTGGATGAATGGGAAATTCATGAGAAGAAAATGCTGCCTGAACATATCTGGCAATATATTAAAGATAATGGCTTCTTGGGACTAATTATTCCCAAAGAATACGGCGGTCGTGCCTTTAGTTCCTTTGCTCAAAGCCGGGTGATGAGCAAAATTTCTTCACGCTCTCTCACTGCTGCTGTGAGCTGTATGGTGCCTAACTCACTTGGGCCGGGTGAGTTGTTACTACATTATGGTACCGATGAACAAAAAGATCGTTATTTACCCGGTCTGGCCAAAGGTGAAGAAATCCCATGTTTTGGTCTGACCAGTCCTGAAGCCGGTTCAGATGCCGGTGCGATTCCAGATACCGGTGTGGTCTGCTATGGACAGTTTGAAGGTCAGGAAGTCTTGGGACTGAGAATGAATTTCTCCAAACGCTGGATTACTCTAGCACCAATTGCCACCGTGGTTGGTCTGGCTTTTAAAATGTATGACCCTGATCATTTACTCGGTGATAAAACAGATTATGGGATTACTTGTGCCTTGCTACCGGCCAATCATGAAGGGGTAAAAGTCGGTCCACGTCATAATCCTGGCTCCCCTTTTATGAATGGTACTGTTGAAGGTAAGGATGTATTTATTCCTTTAGACTGGATCATTGGTGGCGTGAAAAATGCCGGTAAAGGCTGGCGTATGCTGATGGAATGTCTAGCGGTTGGTCGTGGTATCTCCCTACCGGCTTTATCTACCTCCAGTGCCGAAATGACTTACCTGAATGTCAGTGCATTTTCTCGAATCCGTCAGCAATTCAAGATTTCGGTGGGTAAATTTGAAGGCGTACAGGAAGCCAATAGCGAAATTGCCAGTGATGCCTATATGCTGGAAGCTTTCCGTTATTTAGTGACTTGTGGTCTGAACCAAGGTGGTAAACCGGCAGTCATGACGGCAATTGCTAAATACTATGCCACTGAGACCATGCGTAAAATTGTCAATCACGGTATGGATGTCGTGGGTGGCCGTGCGATTCAAATGGGACCTCGTAACTTCCTGGCTCTCAACTATCAGGCCATTCCAGTATCGATTACAGTCGAAGGCGCCAATATTCTCAGCCGTTCATTGATGATCTTTGGTCAAGGCTCAATGCGTTGCCATCCTTATCTATATGAAGAATTACAGCTTCTGCAAGCTGAAGATCCAAAAGCCGCTCTGAATCCATTCGATACTATGTTGTTTAAGCATCTGGGTTATACCTTTAACCGGACTGCCCGCTCTTTTGCCTATGCTTTTAGCGGTGGTTCAAGTGCTGCGCCACAAAGTGCAGTTGATTTTACCCGTCCCTATTACAAGATTATCAACCGGCTCAGTGCCAACTTTGCCCTGACTGCAGATATGTGTTTAGGTTTATTAGCAGGTGATATTAAACGCAAGGAAATGCTTTCTGGCCGTCTGGCTGATATCCATGCCCATCTGTTCATTGCGACGGCAATCCTGAAATTCTTTGAACATAGCAAAAAAACTGAAGCTGAACGTCTGCATGCACAATTGGCAATTGAGAAATCTTTATATACGGCTCAGGAAGCGTTTTATGACCTGTTTGCAAATTTCCCGGTGGGTGTTGCTGCTGGCATGGTCAAACTTATCTGTTTCCCATTTGGCCGACCTGTCGCGAAGCCATCTGACCGACTTAAACAGGAAGTCGCAAATGTCATGATGGAAGATAACGCTTTCCGGAAAGTACTGAAAAAGCATGTTTTCTATAGCACAGCGGAAGATGATGTGAATGGTCGTATGGAATCAACCTTCACCATGTTATTGGAGATTGAGCAGCTTTGGGATCGCTTTAAAAAAGCCGAAAACAAAGGTCAATTTAAAGGACTCAGTTTTGCTGATCATGTGGCTGATGCGCATGAACAAGGCTTTATTAATGAAGAAGAAGCCAATAAGTTGCTGGACTATAATGCGCGTCGCTACGACAGCATGTTGACTGATGTCTTCGATCTGCATTTACAGGAAGTATTGGAACTTGAAAATCCTCATATTTCGAAAGCAGATGCAACAGGTACCGATACTTCAGTTCAAAGTGCACCTTCACATTCAACCAGTCCTTAGATAGAACTTTTATCTAAATCGGATCTTGCTTTCCAAAGTGAAGTTATTTCTTGACTTCACTTTGGATATTTCAAGTGGCTATTCAGCCACTTTTTTACGACTATTGCACGATGGTATTTAAGATATTAAACGTTAAGCTAGACCCATAATAAAATTGAGGGTCAATGATGTCACAACAAGATTATGAAAATGGCTTGAAAGTCCGTACTGAAGTGATGGGTGCAAGTTTTGTAAAACGTGCTCAGGACAATACGGTTCCTTTTACTCAGCCTTTGCAGGACTGGATTAATGAACATGCCTGGGGCTCAACCTGGCAACGTGAAGGGATTTTACCACGTAAATACCGTTCTTTAATTACCATTGCTTTTCTTACCGCGCAAAAAAGCCCAACTGAATTGAAAGGCCATGTTCGTGGCGCTTTGAATAATGGTGCAACAGTTGAAGAAATTCAGGAAGTGCTACTGCATAGCCTGCCTTACTGCGGTGCCCCTGCTACTCAGGAAGCCTTCCGTGCAGCGCTTGAAGTGATTCAGGAATATCAGGCAAATCAGCAGAATTAAGATTTACTTAGGCTATTGAGCTGCTTAATGAATAAATAAAGCCGGGAATTAAAATTCCCGGCTTTTTAAATTTTAAAATGATATATCTATAGCTATAACGTCTTTAATATTGTTTGAAAAGATTATCCTCTTAATTCAATTTGAGTACGTTGCTCCAAGCCTTGCACCGCAGCGGAGAAATCCAGCTGGCTGGCCTGTGGCTTGGAAATCTGCTGAAACTCCTGCTGAACCAAAGACATCACCGTTAAATCCAGTTGCTGTTGCTGCACCAGTTCCAAGGCAATACCAATATCTTTCTGCAATAAATCCAGCGCAAAGGTCTTGTGAAACTCACGGCTCAGTACACGCTGTGCCATGATATTTTCCGACATGCTGCTTTTACCACTGGAATGATTAATACAGTTTAGTGCACTGCTTAAATCAACGCCCTGCCCTTTCAGCACAGTCAGCCCTTCAGCCAATGCCCATAAGTGAGTCGCCATTAAGGTATTATTCACGGCTTTCACCGCAAAACCAGAACCGCTTTCTCCCACATATTCAATCAAACCTGCAAAGGCATCAATGATCGGCTTGACTTGTTCAAAGGCTTGTTCATTGCCTCCGACCATCACAGTTAAAGTACCGCGTTCCGCTCCAATGGTTTGGCCAGAAACCGGTGCATCCAGATAAAAACTGCTTTGTTGCTCCAAGAGCTTCGCCAGTTTCTGTGCTGATTCCGGTACACCACTGGTACAGTCAATCCAGATTGCACCTTGTTTGGGTGGATGAGCTGCAATTAATGCTTCTACATCCTGACTGGTCGGTAAACAGGAAAAGATAAAATCTGCCTGAACCGCCTGCTCAATACCAACTGCCTGCGTTACAAAAGTTTCGGCATGCGCTACAGCTTTCTGTTCAGTACGGTTCCAGACCCACACCTGATGTCCGAGTTTTGGCAAATGGGAGGCCATATGCCAGCCCATTGCCCCGAGTCCTAAAAATGCAATTGTATGACTCAAAAAATGCTCCTCATTTTAAACGACTGGCTTAGCCTCAACTTCGGTTACAGTTTCAGCTGGTTCAGATGCTGGTAATTCTTTATCTTCACCACGGTTCAGGAATAGATTCAATAGAATTGCAGCTAAGGTTGCGGTACCAATACCACCCAGATCAAAACCACCGATCTGCAAGCTATAGTTCCCTGTACCCATGATCAGACACACGGCACCAATAATCAGCGTACTGTTCTTGGTGAAATCAACACGGTTATCTACCCAAATTTTCGCACCAGCCACCGTAATCAGACCAAATACGACAATCGATGCACCACCCAATAAAGCCACTGGAATGGTACTGATCACTGCGCCAAATTTAGGCGAAAGTCCGAGTAAAATTGCGAAGATACCAGCAAAGACAAATACAGTGGTTGCATAAACTCTGGTGACTGCCATTACACCGATATTTTCGGCATAAGTGGTCATGCCTGTACCACCGACAGAAGCTGACAATGAAGTACACACCCCATCAGCAAAGAAACCGCGTCCCATATACGGTGACAGGTTTTTACCGGTCATCGCAGAGACTGCCTTAAAGTGCCCCAGATTTTCTGCAACCAGGATAATTGCCACTGGTGCAATCATCAGCATGGCATTCATTTCAAAGACCGGACTCTGGAAATTCGGCAAACCAAACCATGCGGCTTCACTGACCTTGGTAAAATCAATCGCAGGTCCGAAGCCCATCACGTTGGTGAAAAGAAAGTAAATCAGGTAGGAAGATAATAAGCCCAACAATAATAATAGACGGCGTACCATTCCTCGGGTAAATACTGCAATCACACTGATACAGATAATGGTGATTAATGCCATCCACGAATCAAACTGATTCGCTGAAACACTCTTAATCGCGACGGGTGCCAGATTCAAACCGATGATCATCACGATCACGCCTGTCACTACTGGCGGCATCAGTTTTTCAATCCAGTTGGTACCAGTTTTCATCACCAGTAGCCCAATCAAGGCATAGACAATACCGCAAGCAATCGTACCGCCAAGGGCTAATCCTATATTTGGATTGGCTCCAACCCCTGAATAACCCGTCACTGCGACGACCGCACCAATAAAGGCAAAGCTTGATCCCAGATAACTAGGCAATCGACCGCCCGTGATCAGGAAAAATAAAATGGTCCCAATCCCAGTAATGAAAATCGTGAGATTGGGATCAAACCCCATTAATAAGGGTGCCAGCACGGTTGCGCCAAACATGGCAAACACATGCTGCAACCCGAGAATAATACTTTTTCCAGCAGGCAGATATTCATCTGTTTGCACGGGTGTGGTATCGAGATTGCCTTGGTAAGGCTTAAATTTTGGAAACCACGTTTCTTTTTCTTGCATCGGCTTCCCCTCCTTGATTAGGATTGAATTGAATTAGCACATTTTGTGTGGCTCACAGTAAGAACGGTTGAAGTACATCAGCGCATTGCCTTGACTCTGGCACATCGCTTTCACCTCACAGAACAGCACGTCATGACTGCCTACGGATAAACATTGGACCACCTCGCAGTCAAAACTGACTAAGGCATCCTCAAGTACAGGTGACTGGGTCACCAAAGTTTTCCAGTTCCCCTGACTGAAACGCTCTGCCATTGGTGTTTTTCCACCAAACAGATTGGAAAGATGTTGTTGATGTGATGCCAGGGTATTCACACACAACACCTGATTCTTTTTAAAGGTTTCATAAACTGAAGCAGAACGGTTCAGACACACCAGCAACGTTGGTGGTGTATCCGTCACGCTACATACGGCTGAGGCAGTAAATCCTGCCTGTCCTGCCTCACCTTGCGTGGTAATGACATTAACTGCAGCCCCGAGATTGGACATGCCTTGACGGAAAATCTGCTGATCAACTTGGGTAAAGATGTCATCTGATGCGTTAGTCGCCAAAACCTTATTTAATGCGTTATTTTCTGCAACTGTTTCTGTGATGATTTTAGATAGTTTGGCATTCATGCTGTTCTCCCGCCCCCAAGTCAATATTCAGTTTCAGACCTGGGGCATCTAGTAATGAGATTGAATCAGGTAGATCGACTTATACATGGGCAATCGAAGCAATTTCGACCAGCGCATCAGGTTTGACTAAACCTGTCTGTACGCAATACCGTGCCGGCTTATCTCCCGGGAAATACTCTGCATAAACTGCATTAATCGCAGCATAATCTGCCCAGTCTTTGACAAAGACATGGTTAAAGGTCACGTCATCCATACTGCCGCCTGCTTCCTCAATCACACGCTTGATAGTTTCCAGAATATGACGGGTCTGTGCTGCGGCATCACCGACATGCACCACATTATTGTTTTCATCAAAGGCCAATGTACCGGATACATACACGATATTGTCTGCCTTGGTTGCCGGTACATACGGTGCTAATGGTTTCGATGTTCCTGCTGGAATAATGATTTCTTTAGGCATACTATTTTTTCCTTAATTCTGATCTTTAATTCTTTATGCGCTTACAGCTAATTTAGTTTCTTTTAGTGACTCACTTTCTTTTTGAAAGGTCTCTACAAAATTTTTGGTATCTGATACCCAGCCAAAGAAAGTCTTGATGTTATACAGACTGGCTTCATGCGCTTCGACTGGACCGGCCTGATGGCAGGCATCAGCAAGTGCGATACCAAAATATTCTAAGAAGAAGCCATCACGTAGCGTCGACTCCACACAAACGTTGGTGGCAATCCCCACAAAGACCAGATTACGGATACCTCGGACACGTAACATGCTGTCCAGCGCAGTATTAAAGAAACCGCTATAACGTGGCTTTTCGATCACTAGGTCTTGTGGCAGTGGCTTTAACTCATCAATCAGCTCAAAATCCCAGCCACCTTTTGCTAACAATTGCCCCTGTAATTCAGGACGTTTACGCATGGTCTTTAAGGCATTGGATTTATGGAAATTTGGAGAGTCCTTACCACCCGCTTCCTCATATTCTGCATCCCAGCCATTTTTGAAATAAATCACCTGAATACCGGCTGCATGTGCGGCATCAACGGCCTTTTTAATATTTTCAACCACGGGCTTGGTTTTCGAGACATCAAAGCCCGCCAGATCCAGATAGCCACCCTGAGAGGTATAGGCATTTTGCATATCAATCACAATCAAGGCTGTCTGTTCTGGTGCAAGACAAATCGCTTCGGGTTCCGCTTTAAGCGTTTTTCCTGTGCCGAGTTTTTCCGTAAAACCGGCTGTTACGACTGATTCACTCATGCGCTTTTCTCCAAAACTGGCGCTTCATCTTCAATGACAATATGATCACGGCATTTCATTAGCGGCTGGATTTTTTGACCAAAGTCTTCAACCCCTTGAATAAAATCATCAAAAGTTAGTAGTACGCCTTCCGTACCTTTGATCTCACCAATTTCATCCAACATTCGTGCCACATTTTCATAAGAACCCACCAGCGTACCCATATTGATATTCACTGGAGATACGTTAGAAGCCATTTGACGGATATTGGTGTCTGCACCGGAAGTGGTATCTTTACCGCCTTGATTCATCAGCCAGTTAATCGCTTCCATATCAGCACCATCGTTATAGTGCTGCCATTTGGCTTGCGCTTCTTCATCAGTTTCTGCAGCAATCACCATAAACAGCACATAAGTCTGTACATCACGGCCAGTCACATCTGTTTTTTCTTTGAGGCGGTCATTAATTTCTGCATAAGCTGTTGGAGTATTCAGGCCTTTACCAAACACGAAGTTATAGTCAGCATATTGTGCAGAAAACTCTAAACCTGCATCAGATTGACCTGCACAGATAATCTTCATGTCGGCTTGTGGACGTGGGCTAACACGGCAATCTTCCATCTGGAAATGTTCGCCTTTAAAGTCTGATTTACCAGTCGCCCAAAGTTCACGCAGAATTTGTACATATTCAGACAGATATTCATAGCGTTTGCCAAAATAGTCATTACCTGGCCACATACCCATTTGGGTATATTCAGGTGGCTGCCAGCCAGTTACGACATTCAGACCAAAACGGCCATTTGAAATCGAATCAATGGTTGATGCCATGCGCGCGACAATTGCAGGTGGCATCACCAGAGTTGCGGCAGTTGCGAAAATTTTAATTTTGCTGGTGACAGCCGCAAGACCTGCCATCAGGGTAAACGTTTCCAGGTTATGTTCCCAAAATTCAGTCTTGCCACCAAAGCCACGCAGCTTGATCATAGAAAGTGCGAAATCGAAACCATAGTGCTCAGCACGCTGTACGATTTGTTTGTTTAACTCAAAAGTCGGCATGTACTGCGGTGCATTTTCAGAGAGTAACCAGCCATTATTTCCGATTGGACAGAAGACACCTATTTTCATTTTCACACCTCATTATTTTTAACACTTATTCAAAATTCTGATTCCACTTCGGGAATTTTATTTACAAGATAAACATTGCAAAGCGTGTGCCAACTATATTTATTTATTATTTATCAGATACTTAATATTTTATTTTTTGAATTTTTAGTAAAATAACTATTTTTACCTATGAGTCAATTTTGCACATACTGTTTCATTCAAGTGCACTCGTAGCAATTTGTGCATTTGCAGTTCATGCATCAATTCGAAGTAAAAACCATGCTGATGCTACAAAAATGATTGATTAGAAAAAATAAAAAACCAGACAGGAGGTCTGGCTTTTAAAAAATCTTCAAACTAAGTGGAAATCAGGAAGGAAAGCATCAGCTGATTCACCCGATCCGTTTCGGTCACGGTAGATGCATGTGCACCTGTATCAAGCAAACTGAGGTGGCTATGAGGCAGGCATTGTTGTAATTGCTGTGACCGTTGATAAGGCACCAGAAAATCATCCTGATTGGCAATCAGATGGATTGGAACATCTTTTAATACTTGCTGATGCTCTTCGTTTAGTTTAAAAGCCTGCACGGCTTGTAGACGCGCCAGAACATTTTGGATCGGTGGAAAGTCTAATAACTGCTTATTTTCTGCTTCGGTTAACTGATCAATATGGGTTGAGATCCACTGCGGCGGATAAAGAAATAAAGCCTGTGCTCTCACATATGCCTCTGCTCCGCTATTCACCAATAACGAAGTCCGTGCCTCGAAACATTTCTGCGTATGGGCATCAAGCTCTCCCCAGGCATTTAACATGGTCAGACTGAGCAGCTTAAACTTTCTTTCAGTTTGATAGGTCGCCAGTTGCATGCCGATATGTCCGCCCAATGCATGCCCGATAAAATGAAACTCTCGAATACCATCATTGATCAATAAATCCAGAATCTGGCAGGCCATATGGTCGATCGAATAAGACATGGGCAAGAGTTCAGAATCTGAATGACAACCTTCCTGATCATAAGTGACTACATGAAAATGCTGCTGTAAAACTCTAATTTGAGGATTCCAGAAACTGGCATGCCCGCCCAGTCCGGATGAAAGCACCGCATAAGGTGCATCTGCCTGTGCTGCAGGATGAATAGATAAAGACATATCACTCTCATATTTTAACTATGAGATGAATGCAGCAAGATATATGCCTGAACAGGATTTTTTTTGAACAATTGATAAAATTATAGCCAGTAAACATTAAAGCTATAATAAAATTCCTGCACCTCAAAGCGCACGTTATAACCAAGCTCAGTCAACTCCGCCGAAAGACCACGAATTTCTTCCAAGGGCAAATGTTTGGGAAATACCGTTAGCACAGCGGTATTGCCCAGTCGGGCATTATCTTCAATCAGTTGAGCCAAGCGAGGCTTATACATTTCAATATTTAAATTGGCCACATCCGATAAAATTTTGGCCTGATCCGCAGTCATAAAACTCATTGTTCTTCACCCTTTTTGATTTTTATTCAATGAAGTTAAATGATTTAATTCACATAAAATATTTTTGTTTTGTATCTATAGTAAATACAGCGTGCATAAAAAATCCCTCACATGGAGGGATTTTCCTGAAGAAAAAATTACTGACCTGGTAAAGGAATATATTGTGAAGAACTGCTTTGCGTTTTACGTTCACTAATCACCACATCCAGTGTCATAGTTTTTCCAGCGCGTTCTACTTCAATCTGAACAGTACTGTTTGGGGCCTGTAAAGCGACAAAATTAATCAGATGTGAGGCAGAAGTAATCACTTCATTATTCACCTTAATGATTTTATCACCACGCTGGATGCCAGCTTTTGCTGCAGGTCCATTTTCCAGCACTTCAGCGACCACTACACCTGATTCTTTAGGTTGCAATACATCATTACGTTCTGTCGGCAACAGACTGATACCCAGCCAGCCACGAACGACACGGCCATCTTTCAGGATTGCATTCATCACTTGCTGACAGATTTTAGCGGGAATCGCAAAACCAATCCCCAGTGAGCCACCTGTTTGAGAGAAGATTGCTGTATTTACCCCGATCAGGTTACCAGCAACATCAATCAATGCACCACCCGAGTTACCCGGGTTAATTGCAGCATCTGTCTGAATAAAGTCTTCATAGGTATTGATGCCCAGATCAGAACGGCCTGTCGCAGAAATAATCCCCTGAGTCACGGTTTGACCGACACCAAACGGGTTACCAATAGCCAGAACAACATCACCGACTTCATTGCCACTCAGCTTGAATGGCAAAACTGGCAATTGTTCAAGTTCGATCTTGATTACAGCCAAATCCGTATCTGGGTCTGTACCCACGACCTTGGCTTCGGCACGGCGTCCATCATGCAAGGCCACCACAATCTGGTCTGCTTGTGCAATCACGTGGTTATTGGTCAGGATATAACCATCAGGGCGTACAATTACACCTGAACCTAAACTGTTTTCATTTGGACTCTGACCAAACTGGTCTGGCAACTGATCACCGAAAAATTCACGGAAGACTGGATCAGTCAGTAAAGGATGCGCCTGCTGTTTTACTTTTTGTGTGGTAAAGATATTCACCACCGCAGGTGCTGCGACTTTCACGGCGGCACTATAGGAGACAACCCCTCCAGAACGCGAAGTATCAATCAACGGTTCTACTTTTTCAGCAGGCATTTTTACGCCATCCGGCGCAATCGGTGATTTAGGTTTCTGCAGCTGCTGCCACCCCAAAAAACCGATAATGACTAAAATCAGTAACACCCAAGGTAACCATGTAAAGGTGCGGCGCACTTTGCTATCCTCTAAAATATTTTAATTCGTTGATGACTAATTAATTTGTATCCTATTGTAATGCCAAATACATAACTAAACACAAAAAAATCCACAGAGATTTGTGCTGCTTTAGTTACAATTGGACATATAGATAAGAATTGGCAAGTTTATAAACTGACAGGAATTTTATGGCGAATTTAAACGATATTATCCGCTGGTGCGATCAGACTTTGGCATCTTCCGAATTTAAGGACTATGCACCGAATGGCTTACAGATCGAAGGCCGAGCTGAAGTCAATAAAATTTTATGTGCCGTTACTGCCTCCCAAACTGCGATCGAAGCTGCGATTGAACAAGGTGCTGATTTGTTACTGGTACATCATGGTTATTTCTGGAAAGGTGAAGCCTACCCGATTACCGGGATGCGTGGTAAACGCATTAAAAGCCTGATCCAACATGATATTTCGCTTGTCGGTTATCACCTGCCCTTAGACAGCCATCCTACGCTGGGAAATAATATTGCGATTGCAGACCTGCTGGAACTGGAAAACCTTGAACAGCTTGATCCGAATGAGCGCCGTCCAATTGGGAATATTGGTTATTTAAAGCAGGCCATGACGCCAGAAGGATTCAAGGCCTATGTTTCAGAAAGACTCGGTTATGATGCGTTACATTTACCTGCCGAAAAAAACCTGATTCAAAAAGTCGGTTTCTGTACCGGTGGTGCACAGGATTATATTCATAAAGCGGCAGCACAAGACTGTGATGCTTATATTTCTGGCGAAGTCAGTGAACGTACTTTTTATGATGCTCAGGAACTGGATGTGCATTATTATGCCTGCGGCCACCACGCCACTGAAAAATATGGTGTACAACGTCTGGCTAAAGCTATTTCAGAACAATTTAATATTGAGTATAGTTATTTCGAATTAAACAATCCGATTTAATTTCGATTGGCAAGTACATTGGTGGCTTTATCTTTAAATTTTCAGGCTTTATTCTGTATTGTTATTTATACACAGTGCCCATTTTTGCCTAAGAATCTATTACAATAACGCCACTTATTGTCAAAACCCAGCAAAATGCAAGGAATTGAAAACATGACAACCATTACTTTACCACCATTACCATACGACTACGACGCTCTTGCTCCACACATCAGCAAAGAAACTTTAGAATACCACCACGACAAACACCACAACACTTATGTGGTTAACCTGAACAACCTGATCGCTGGTACTGAGCTTGAAGGCAAAACTCTAGAAGAAATCATCAAAGCAACTGCTGGTGATTCATCTAAAGCAGGTGTATTTAACAACGCTGCGCAAGTATGGAACCACACATTCTACTGGAACTGCTTGACTAAAAACGGTGGCGGTAAAGCAACTGGCGCTTTGGCTGCAAAAATTGACGAAGCTTTCGGTTCTTACGAAAAATTCGCTGAAGAGTTCGCAACTGCTGCTGCAACTCAGTTCGGTTCAGGTTGGGCTTGGTTAGTTGCTGATGAAGTAAACGGTAACCTGTCTATCCTTAAAACTTCAAATGCCGACACTCCAATGGCGCACGGTAAAATTGCTGTGTTGACAATCGATGTTTGGGAACATGCTTACTACATCGACTACCGTAATGCTCGTCCTAAATACATCTCTACTTTCCTAGAAAGCCTGGTGAACTGGGACTACGCAAACGCGAAATATGCAGGTCAACCTGCTGGTGTTGAGAAATAATTTTTATTTCCAGCTTAAAAAATCACCCTTTATGGGTGATTTTTTTATTTTTAGGCCTGAGGTGCATATTAAAAAAGCAAATGATTCATTTCTTTACAGGAATTGATTGACGGTCTTTGTTTTCCTGCCTAAAATGCGCATCAGATTCTCCAATAGCTCAGTCGGTAGAGCGACGGACTGTTAATCCGCAGGTCCCTGGTTCGAGCCCAGGTTGGAGAGCCAATCTATTCTCCCATAGCTCAGTCGGTAGAGCGACGGACTGTTAATCCGCAGGTCCCTGGTTCGAGCCCAGGTGGGAGAGCCAAGATTCTGAAAAAACCCACTCATTATGAAGTGGGTTTTTTTATATCTGTCTTTTTGGGATTAAATATCTATATGTGTCTTGTTTGTAGTGTTAGCGACTCGCAACCATGGCAGAGAATAATCACGCTTCCCCTCTACCTTTAATCTAGGTTTACATAAACATAACATTTTGAACTACAATCATTTTTGATTATTTTTAAAACACTTGATTCAGTTTTTTCAGCTTTTTTATAAAAGTGCCTTGACCCCTTTTTAAATCTCTCTATAATCGCTTTCAGATTCTCCAATAGCTCAGTCGGTAGAGCGACGGACTGTTAATCCGCAGGTCCCTGGTTCGAGCCCAGGTTGGAGAGCCAATCTATTCTCCCATAGCTCAGTCGGTAGAGCGACGGACTGTTAATCCGCAGGTCCCTGGTTCGAGCCCAGGTGGGAGAGCCAAGATTCTGAAAAAACCCACTCATTACGAAGTGGGTTTTTTTATTCTTTTCTCTTTTATGATCCGTGTTTGATTTGAGTCAGTTTATATTCTTTGTGATTGGCTGTCTGGCAAGCTTTGCCTTAATTTGCCTATTCTTCCCTCATCTGTTTACCCGCCAGACGAAATTCTATCCCAAGCGTGTCATTACAGCTTTCGAAAGCAAGATGTTTACTCGCCTGAAAGATGCTTTTCCGCATCATCACATTCTGGCACAGGTCGCATTTAGTGCTTTGATCACACATGACAATATGAAAATGCGCAGCAAGTTCAACCGTAAAGTGACCGATTTTGTGGTGATGGACCGGGAATATAATGTGGTGGCGATTATAGAACTGGATGACCCTAGCCATATTGGCAAGGAACAGGAAGATGCGGAACGCGATGCGATGCTGATTGCTGCCGGCTACACAGTCATCCGCTACACTGAAATTCCAACGATCCGGCAGCTTCAAAGAGATTTGAGATAAATAGTTTAATGAGAGGAATTTGTTTCAGCTTCGGAAGCAGCTTGAGTTGCTTGAGTCTCCTGCTCTGCCTTTGATTTTTCAGCCGCTTCGCGTGCTTCAATCCGGGCAATCATGTCAGCCTGTTGCTGTTTATATTTTTCCTGATTTTTCGCATCACTATTAACAGCCAGAAATGCCATGGTCACCAAAAAAATCGGAACACATAAAGCCAAGGTTCCAAAGATAAGCAGTTTTTTGATACTGCGGGGTTTTGTCTGTTCCGACATAACGAGCCTACACTGATAACCTATAATCTTAAGCCACTATAACAAACTTAAATGATTGCTCAAGGCCTAGCATCACAAGGAATAAAAAGGAGCCGAAGCTCCTTTTAGGATTAAGGATTGACAGAAATACCTGAAGGCATATAGGTATTAATAAAGGTCAGCAGCTGGGTTCTGCTTTGTACAATGGCCTCGGTATGTGATGCGTCTTGTACCGGTACAAAAGTCACTGCGGTTCCCATATCTTCCAAGCCTTGTTGTAAAGTATTTGTCACTGGATACGGAACAGCCCTATCTGTAGTACCTTGAATGATCATCACAGGAACATTAATTTTTTCAGTTGCAGGCTGATTATTCTGAAGGAACTTTTCAACCGACGAATTATTCTGGAAGTTTTCTACTAATCCCGGATAGTCCACGACCGTTTTTTCCGGATTATTCACCAGATAATCATCAATATCTTGCATATATTCAGTAATCAGCGGCCCTAAACAAAGTCCATTTTCTCCAGTCGTGCCTTCTGCCTTTTCAGCCACAATCCCTGCACGGCTTGAAAATATATTGCGATAGTTAAAGCCTGGTTCATAAGCTTTAATCCCTACAGCCACATAAGCCGCATATGCCAATAATTCTGCATAGACCGCTTTCGCAGCATTATCTTGTCCAGCCTCAACCAAAGCACTAAGCGCTTGCGGTGCTACTTCACTGATAATATAACCCAGACTTGAGGCCGGAGCTGCTGCAACTGCTGCCTTATAATTTGGATCTTCATCAGCAAACTGGGCTGTGGCAAGTGATGCATGTCCTCCCTGGGATTGTCCCACTGAGACCCAGGCACCATTAAATCGATTTCCTTGCTGTTCTTTAAAGGCTCTTACTGCATAGATAGCCGATTGTGCGGCACTTTTTAAATTTAAATAAGGATGGATCCCCCGAGTACCTAATCCTTCATAATCGGGTGCAACAATCACATATCCCTGTGCAAGCAAGCTGCTGGCCAATCCTCTAAAATTATTATTCAGCTGGTTATTACTTGGTGCACAAGAATCACCGCTACCCACCGTGCCATGTTCCCAAACCACCACCCTCCATCCGTCTTGAGGTTGAGGTATATTTGGATAAAACACCATGGCTGTCGCTTCAGCCCGTTCACCATTTACGTTTGGCATATTATAGCGTATGACTTGAATATCCGATGCTTCAGGCAAGGTATCCTCATCATAAGACTGTTGACTTAAAAATACCCTTTCCTGTGGTCGGAACGAATCATTATCATCGTCATTACACGCAGTCATGAACAATGACATGGAACATACCAGTGCCAGACAGGTTTTTTTGAAACCGTTTTTCACTACATTATTCATATTCTAATCCCTTATTGTTGTTTATGATTTTCATGAAGAATCTTGAATTAAGCATAAAAAAAAGCACCCTTATAGGATGCTTTTGTTATGAATCGACAAGGTGCAGTTACAGAAGCGCGGCAAAGATTCCAAGAAAAATCATCAGCCCCACCCAACGGTTATGACGGAAAGCCCAGAAACAGCGCTGCGGGTCCTTATCTCGAGTTTTTGACCATTGATAAATAAAATCAATTGCGACGGCTAGAAGCCCCATCAGGCCAAATGGAATCAGCAAATCCTCAATCCATAATGCTGCGCCAATCAAGACCAGACTTAGAGCCTGTAAGGCACTAATGATCTGAATATCATGTTGACCAAATAAAATGGCTGTGGATTTTACCCCAATCTTTAAATCGTATTCACGATCGGTAATTGCATATTGCGTGTCATACGCCACAGTCCAAGCCAGATTGCCAAAATACAGTAACCAGCAGGTTAAGTCCGGTGTCTGCCCGACTGCGGTATAGGCCATAGGAATGGACCAGGAAAACGCAGCTCCCAAAAATACCTGCGGCAAATGGGTATAGCGTTTCATAAATGGATAAATGAACGCTAAAAATAACGCGCCAAATGACCAGTAAAAGGTTTCAATCGGCAGGAAAAATAACAGGCAGGCACTGGCTGCGACGAGCACCAGAAAGACCATCACTGCTTCTTTAGCACTAATAATACCGGTGGCTAAGGGACGGGTTTTGGTACGCTCCACATGAGCATCCACTTTACGGTCGGCAAAGTCATTAATGGCACAGCCCGCTGCACGCATAAAAATTACACCTAGAATCATCAGCACCAGAATACTGAGATCAGGAACACCTTTTGCTGCGACCCATAGCGCCCACATGGTCGGCCAAAAGACCAGCTCTGTGCCAATTGGCTTATCAAAACGACAAAGATAATAATAGGCGCTCAGACGTTCACGCCAGGTAATTGCTTGTGCAGTTGCCATATCAAGTTAAGCCTGTTGATTTTGTATAAAGTGTTCAAATGCCGGTAAAAATGTTTCTTGTACGATAAATTTACAACCATGCCAAGTATAGCAGCTCTGACGGGTCCAACCCTCTTCCAGATAAATCACACGTCGCTCACACTGTGGATTGGTCCGCTGGAATAATAGCCAGCCAATAGGCTTCGATCCAATGTGCTGAAAAATCCGCGCACGTTTTTGCAAGCTTAATATCGGAAATATACTTTTTGCTTTGACCCATGGATGCTCTTCACAGCCATATAAATAACTTTCTCGCACCCAGGACGTATGCTGATGTGGCATCTGCATCCACCGCGCATCCACAAATTCCAGACGCTGAAAATGTTCGTGCTGTGGTTCTACCCGAAACTGTCCACCGGCCAGATCTGTTAACTGCTGCGTCAATGATCCCGAGGCATACAGCCATTCTCGAAGCGCGGCGGGTATATGCGGTCCATGCAGATTTTTAAATTTTACACTCACAACGTTATCAACTTCACGATTAGGCATTATCTGTCTTGGCAATCACTTCATACTTTCCACTTGGCAGCTTTTTCAAAATCATGCCATCTGTGGTGAGATAAAAACTTTGTGGATAGTCATAGTTCAGAGCCAGCTCAGGATGACGTAATGCCACAAACTCGACCTGCTTATAACCCTCAGGTGTACGCGCTACTTCTACATAGGTCACTTCAGAAAAATTCAGTTTAAAGCCTTTGCTATGATCCTGAGGATCAATCCAGGGAAAAAAGCCGGTATGTCTTTTACGTTGTGCCATAACTTCATATCTTTGATCAATAACAGCATCATACAAAAAAACCCGCACAAAGGCGGGTCTTTTTTACAGTGAAATTCAGATCAGAATTACAGGCTGTAGTACATGTCGAATTCAACTGGGTGAGTAGTCGTGTTCAGACGACGTACATCTTCAGTCTTAAGTTCGATGTAAGCATCAAGCATTTCTTTAGTAAACACGCCACCTTTAAGCAGGTAGTCATGATCTTCTTTAAGAGATTCAAGTGCCATTTCAAGGCTGTGTGCCACTGTAGGGATTTTCGCTTCTTCTTCAGGAGGAAGATCGTACAGGTTCTTGTCAGCAGCTTCACCTGGGTGAATTTTGTTTTGGATACCGTCGATACCCGCCATCAACAATGCAGCGAAACCTAGGTACGGGTTCATCATTGGATCAGGGAAACGTGCTTCGATACGTTTGCCTTTAGGGCTAGAAACATAAGGAATACGGATAGAAGCTGAACGGTTACGCGCTGAGTAAGCAAGCATAATCGGTGCTTCGAAGTGAGGTACCAAACGTTTGTATGAGTTTGTAGATGGGTTAGTGATCGCATTCAATGAACGAGCATGTTTGATCACACCACCGATGAAGTACAATGCCATTTCTGAAAGGCCTGCATATTCATCACCAGCAAACAGGTTCTTGCCATCTTTAGAGATCGACATGTGAACGTGCATACCAGAACCGTTGTCGCCTACCATTGGTTTAGGCATAAAGGTTGCAGTTTTAGCGTATTGGTGCGCAACGTTCCAAACAGCATATTTGAACTGTTGTACTTCGTCAGCTTTACGAACCATTGTGTTGAAGCTCACGCCAATTTCTAACTGGCAAGATGCAACTTCGTGGTGATGCACTTCTACACGACCTGGGCCCATGATTTCTTCAATTTTTGCACACATGTCTGCACGCATATCTTGATGAGAATCAACAGGAGGAACTGGGAAATAACCACCTTTAACACGTGGACGGTGACCTGAGTTACCTGCTTCGTAATCTTTACCAGTAGACCAAGCAGCTTCTTCAGCGATCAATGTGTGGCGCGCGCCAGACATGTCGATGTCCCATTTCACTTCGTCAAATACGAAGAATTCTGGTTCTGGACCGAAGAATGCAGTATCACCGATACCTGTAGATTTCAGGTATTCTTCTGCACGGCGAGCAATCGAACGTGGGTCACGTTCATAACCTTGACCAGTTGATGGTTCGATAACGTCACAAGTCACAACAACAGTTGGCTCTGCAAAGAACGGGTCGATGAAACCTGTTTCTGCATCTGGACGTAAGATCATGTCCGATGCTTCGATGCCTTTCCAACCTGCGATTGAAGAACCGTCAAACATTTTGCCGTCTTCAAACGTATCTTCATCAATACTGTCTGCTGGATAAGTAACGTGCTGTTCTTTACCCTTGGTATCAGTAAAGCGAAAATCGACCCATTTCGCGCCACTTTCTTGTATGAGTTGAAGGACCTTGTTCGCCATGCTCATTTTGCTCCGATGTTTTTTGTTGCACTCGCAAAGTGCGTGTTAGAAGTTGGTATCTATTAAGCAATTAGCGTACCAACTTTTAAAAGTATATCTAAAATCTTGAAATCTTTATAAGAAAACATAGGAAGATAAAAATACCTTGTCGCTATTATACTGTGACTTAAACTAAATGCACTATATTCAAGCATTCTTCCTGAGATTTGTTGCAGGTATTTTTTTAGCGCACCTAAATAGTGCGACGATTTCATATTAGGTAAGAATAGGAGCACTTTTCAGTGAGGATTTGCGTTTTTATGCTAATTTAGTTTAAAAAATATTCAATTTCGTTTAATTCTGGTTAATTTTTACCAGTTACAAAGCGCAATATGTAGGTTTATGTACTTAAAAATATCACTATTTTGAGTCACTTTTATTCAAATTGCCGATCTTATCGTTTGATTTATCCCATGCATTATTATTCAAATGATGTTTTTTTCAGCATCATTACTTTAATAATTTAAAACCTATTTATTTTTAATTTAAAAAAATAATAACTGCGATATTTATTTAAACTTACTTTTCGTCAGTTAATTACTTATACGCACATTTAAAATATTTAAAAGGCTGTGAGCTACTCACCAGGCTGAAAATTGAAAAATTATTGCGCCCGATGTGGCTATTTTTTGCTATGATGAGGCGTGCTTTATTTTCACACAATGAAATCAACGATTTAGTCGTGTATTCCCTAGACTTGCAACAAGTCCCGATAAAGCTCAATCTGGATCACTTTAGCACAGTTAAGTGCAATAATTTCAATAGGTTAAGCTCATGCTTCTAATGATCGACAACTATGACTCCTTTACTTATAACATCGTCCAGTATTTTGGCGAACTGAATCAAGAAGTAAAAGTAGTCCGCAATGATGCCGTGACATTGGAGGATATTGAGCGATGGCAACCCAAGTATCTGGTGATTGGTCCTGGTCCATGTTCGCCAAGTGAAGCGGGAATTTCGATTCCTGCCATTCAGCATTTTGGCGGCAAGATTCCCCTGCTCGGTGTTTGTTTGGGACATCAAAGTATTGGTCAGGCTTTTGACGGCGATATTATTCGTGCCAAACGCGTCATGCATGGTCGTTTGTCTGATATGTATCACAGTGATAAAGGTATTTTCAGCAACCTACCGAATCCTTTCTCTGCGACGCGTTACCACTCGCTGGTGATTGATCAGGCCACTTTACCAGAATGCCTGGAAGTGACCTGCTGGACCAATGAAGAAGATGGCTCTATGGAAGAAATCATGGGGATTAAACATAAGACACTACCGATTGAAGGCGTGCAGTTCCATCCGGAATCAATCCTGAGCCAGCATGGTCATCAGATCTTTAAAAACTTTCTTGAAATTTACGCATAATGGGCAAAACGCAAGTCATGAATATTCAACAAGCTTTAAGCAATATTACTAAAAACATTCACCTGACTCAGGAACAAATGGAAGACGTGATGCGCACCATTATGTCTGGCGAAGCAACCGATGCCCAGATCGGTGCTCTGCTCATGGGTCTACGCCTGAAAGGCGAAAGTATTGACGAGATTACTGCTGCAGCACGTGTCATGCGTGAACTGGCAACCAAAATTGATGTCAGTGATGTCCCTCATCTGGTGGATATCGTCGGTACAGGCGGTGATGGACAAAACCTGTTTAACGTATCTACCGCTTCAGCCTTTGTAATTGCAGCAGCTGGTGCAACGATTGCCAAACATGGTAACCGTGGTGTTTCTACCAAATCAGGCTCTTCAGATTTACTGGAACAGGCAGGCATTAATCTTGATTTGAATATGCAGCAAACCGAACGCTGTATCCGTGATATTGGTGTGGGCTTCCTGTTCGCACCGAATCATCACAAAGCCATGAAATATGCGATTGGTCCACGTAAAGAACTGGGTATTCGCAGTATTTTCAACCTGCTCGGCCCGCTTACGAATCCGGCCGGCGTAAAACGTTTGGTCATCGGGGTATTTTCCAATGAACTTTGCCGCCCAATTGCAGAAGTCATGAAACAGCTCGGTGCTGAACATGTCATGGTCGTACATTCACGTGATGGCTTAGATGAAATCAGTCTGGCTTCTTCGACGCATGTGGCTGAGCTGAAAAACGGTGAAATCACTGAATGGGAAATCATTCCTGAACAGGTCGACATTGAATCGCAAACCTTAACTGGCTTAATTATTGAAAGTTCAGCAGAAAGTCTGGCTCTGATTAAAGATGCCTTAGGCAAGAAGAAATCTGAGATCGGTCATAAGGCTGCCAATATGATTGCCCTAAATGCCGGTGCTGGTATTTATGTATCAGGCCTGACTTCAAGCTATAAGCAAGGTGTGGCATTGGCACACGATATTATTTATGGTGGCCAGGCACTGGAAAAAATGAGCGTGCTGTCTGAATTCACCAAAACCATCAAACAATATGAAGCTTAATACGGTCAGGAATTTGAATCATGGTTGATATTGCAAATACAATTTTGGGTAAAATTGTTGATCGTAAGAAAGAAGAGTTCGCTCTTCGTTTGAAGCAGAAAAGCTATAAGGATATAGAAGAGTTAGCTCAAGGCGCGACACCTGTACGTGGTTTTGCTCAATCTTTAATGTCTAAACGTCCGGGTGTAATCGCTGAAATTAAAAAGGCTTCTCCGTCCAAAGGCGTGATTCGTGAAAACTTCAATCCTGCAGAAATTGCGGCGCAATATCAGGATGCCGGCGCTGCCTGTTTATCTGTACTGACTGATGTGGATTTTTTTCAGGGTGCTGATGAAAATATTCAGATCGCCCGTTCGCACTGTGACTTGCCTGCGCTGCGTAAAGATTTCCTGATCGATCCTTATGGTGTGATTGAAGCGCGTGCACTACATGCAGACTGTATCTTGCTGATCGTGGCCTGTCTATCTGATCAGCAGTTAGAAGAAATGTCTAAAACCGCATTTGAGCATAATCTGGATGTACTGGTTGAAGTGCATGATGAAGAAGAATTAGGACGTGCTTTAAAACTGTCTGATCGTTGTCTGCTGGGTGTGAACAACCGTAATTTAAAAACTTTTGATGTCGACCTGAATACATCACTACGTCTGAAAAAATTACTGGATCCTTCACGCCTGCTGGTCACTGAAAGCGGTATTGCGACCCCTGCTGATGTTTCGATGATGCAGGAACATGATATTCATGCCTTCCTAGTCGGTGAAAGTTTCATGAAACAGCCACGTCCAGATCATGCTTTCCGTGATTTATTCGGTGAGCCTGAATCGGTTTAAAATATTAAGTATAAAAAAAGCCCCATCTCAGCATGGGGCTTTTTTTTATTTCTATTAACCAAATTCATTTAATACTGAGTTGAATGATCAAAATAAGAGATTAATTTTTCAAATTCTGGCAGTTCAGAATAGGACTCATCCGCCTTGATTTCATCTGCCCAATCCACCTTCGAGTTCAGACAAAAACTCAGTCTGTGCTGAATTTTGGGTGCTTGATCCAGAAGCCCTAAAGGAATCCAGATCAATGCAATTGTACCTACCTGATTCGGTACAGGCGAGCCACAGTGTTGACAAAAATGAGAACGAAATCCGGTCTCTTTTTGATAGCAGGAAATTGAAGTCTGTTCTGAGGTCCATTCAAAATATTGCTGATGAACTAAAGTTGCTGCATTTGCGGCCGTACCACTCTGTTTACGACATAAACTGCAGTGACAATGATACATGGCCTGAATATTCGTATTTACTTTGAACTGGACATCGCCACACAAACAACTGCCTGAATAACTCATTTTTTTATTTTCCAGGTTTGATTGATTTATATTTAAAGAGAGATGTTCCATCGAGGCAACTGTTAAGATGATAAAAGGAGAATATTCATGAATTATTTTCTATTTAAAGTTCATCAAGCTATACAATCTTAGAAAACTATTGAGAAATTAATGCTGGGTTTGGGATATGTTGTATTTAGTGCAATTCATTTCTCCTTTCAGTCATTTAAGACTATAATTTACCAAATTCAGTATCTCCCCCGTTTCCAGATTATGAGCAAACACGATTCTTCGCTTTCTAAAGATCAGTACAATTTACTCAAAGATCTTAAAAAGCAAATTAGTCATCCTCAGCCTAAGGCTGAACCTGTTGCCCCTGTCGTGAAAACAGCGGAGCAGGAACAGGAGGAAGACCTCGATCTATTTCGCAAGCAGATGCAAGGCGTACAAAAAATTGATGCCGGCAATATTGCGAAAATAGAAAAATCTCCCAAGAAAAAAGTCGATGCGCAAACTTTGGCTAAGCGTGCTGCTGCCGAAGGCCCCATGCATACCGATGAAACCGTCCTGTCTGATACTCAAGCCATGCTCAATCCGGTTGGCAGTCAAGCGAGCTTAAGCTACCGCATTGCGACCTTGCAGCATAAGGTTTTTGAAGATTTAAAAGCAGGCAATCTGCGCTGGTTCGAAGCTGTCGACCTGCATGGTTGTACGGTCGAAGAGGCACGTCAGGCTGTGCTTCAGATTATCCAGATCGCCAAAGATGAAAACCAGAACGTGATCAAGATCGTACATGGCAAAGGGCCGGAAGCGATTTTAAAAACTTATGTCAACGGCTGGTTACGTCAGCACCGTGATGTTCTGGCCTTTGTCAGTGCGCCTGAAAAACAGGGTGGCACTGGCGCAGTTTTAGTTTTGCTAAAACGTGCAGAAAAAAATCCAAAGTTTAAACAGTAAGCGGATTTACCCCCAAAATAAGGCATTGTAAAAGATTTCTGCTACAATGCCGTCCTTGTTCATTCTCAGTTTAAGTGAATACGTCATATGACTATGCAGCAATCTTACGCAAACATTCTTACTGCCGTTGGTGAAGATCTCAATCGCCCTGGTCTCAAAGATACGCCCGTGCGTGCTGCGAAAGCGTTTTCGTATTTAACCTCAGGTTATAGCCAGACTCTGGAAGAAGTGACCAATAGTGCGGTTTTTCCATCAGATAACCGTGAAATGGTTTTAGTGAAAAATATCGAATTTTATTCACTCTGCGAACACCATTTATTGCCATTTTATGGCCGTGTACATATTGCCTATTTACCTGAAGGCAAGGTATTGGGGCTGTCTAAATTTGCCCGAATTACTGAAATGTTTGCCCGTCGTTTGCAGATTCAGGAAAATCTGACCCAGCAAATCGCAGAAGCGGTTGCTGAAGTCACCAATGCACGTGGTGTGGCTGTGATGATTGATTCAGCACATATGTGTATGATGATGCGTGGTGTTGGCAAACAGGAATCGACGACGCGTACGGTGTCATTTATCGGTGACTTTAAAACCGATAAAGAAGTCCGCCGTGAGTTTTTAGGCGCTGTACCAGAAAGTTATTAATATAGATTCATACATGAAAGCCTCAATTGATATTGGGGCTTTTTTACACGATGAGGTTATGAAAATGCCATCTATTTGGATTGCGGGTCAAGGTTTAGGCCAGGCTGAAGAAAGTATCGATTATCCACGGCCAGACCGGCTGGTTAAAGGCAATCCTAAACGCCTGACCCAGAGTGCCTATCAACATCCCAATATGGATTGCGGAATCTGGCAATGTGAAGTGGGTGCGTGGAATATCGTATTTGCCGAGAATAAACAGGAATTCTTTCAGGTAATCGAAGGGATCGTCCGTTTACATGATGCTCAAAGACAATCCTTTGTTGAAATCAAGGCAGGTGAAGCCGGCATTATTCCACCCGGTTTTATTGGCACTTTTGAAGTGGTTGAAGCCGTTAAAAAATATTATGTCGTGGTAGAAAGTTAAAAGATAAGTACGAATTCAATATCTTCATCAGTTAAGGAATTTTGCAATCAATTCCTTAACTTTTCTACGTATTCATTCAATTTCTTAAAATTTTATCCCTACATTCTTTTCAAAAAGTTGTCTCATTAACTTAACTTCCCTAGTTTTAAAAATAAACAAATTGATGCTGCATAATTAATTTCCTGACTACATTTCCTGCCATGTTTAAATACAGATCTTTTGTTTAGAAAGCTGCATGATCCAAGTGTATAAATTCTGGAAACAGCCATGAGTAGAAAACAGCCTGATCCGCCTAAACGCCCTTCACGTGTTCATTCAAATAGTTTTGACTATAGTCTAGATTTTAAAAAAATTGATTTCCGTAAACGGCCGGACTTATACCGGATCGGACACGGTGAGCAAGGCGTGCTTTTAGTAGAGCCTTATAAGTCGGAAATTCTGCCCCACTGGCGTTTTGCAGATGCTGAAAAAGCCCAAGCCAGTAGTGAAAAAATTTATGCCCTATTTCTGGAATATTTAAAACAGGAAGATTTCGTCGGTGCCGATATGGCACGCAAGTTTTTACAAATGGGTTATACCCGTGCCCGGCGTTATGCCAATCACAAAGGCGGCAAAAAATACGATGGGCCAGTTCCAGATGATAAAAAGGGTTTAAGTGGTGCGCATGGGCGTGAGGAATTGCCGCGCAGTTCTGAAGATCCGGTTAAAGCTGCTGCAGCGAAAATATTTAAACAAAAATGGGATGAAGCCAAAGTCCATCCCGAATATGTGCGACAAAAACAGCAATTTCAGGCTGCAATTCAGCAGCAAATTTCAAATTAGACAGATGCTTTTTGTGTGCCCTGAATTTGAGAAGGTTGCGCCAGATAGACCCGGTTACGCCCTGTATTTTTAGCCATATACAGTGCAGCATCTGCGGCATCCAGGAATCTTTGGTAATCTGGGTGACCATCAAATAGCGCACAGCCGATACTAACCGTGAGTCTAAATTGCTGTCCTTGAGCCGTACTGATCAAGCCATGCTCTACATATTTACGAATATTTTCAGCAATATTCAGTGCACGTCTTTCATCGGAATCGACCAGCAGCAGCAGGAATTCCTCACCACCGACACGGAACGCATAGTCACTGCCCTGAATGTATTTCTGTAGGGCATCAGCAATAAATTTTAAGGCCAGATCGCCGGCTGCATGACCATATTTATCATTAATGGCTTTGAAGAAGTCGGCATCAATCGCTAGCAAGGATAATGGTGTCTGGTTATCACGAGAGAAATTGATTTCACGTGAAATAATGGTATTTAAATAACGGCGATTCAATAACTGGGTTAGAGAGTCATTTCCAGATTCGATGTAATCTGCAACCTGGAATAATTGATCGACCAAGTGCTGTATTTCACGGTTTAAGTCACGAATACTTTGAATCAGATTCAGCATCTGATCTTTTTCAGTACATTCCAGCACTGCCTGATTCAGCGTATCGATCTGATAAATTCGCTCGATAATTAAATCGACCTGATCAGAACCGGTAAAGGCATAAGACGCCTTATGAATAAACCATAAGCCAAATTCTGACTTGGACAGCATTTGATGTCTAATGCCTGTAGTTCCAGAAAAGACCTTGAACATCAGCTCATTTTCCCAATCCAGCAATGAACTGCGCTGTTTATCTTTTTGTACCGCGACATCTTGCATTGCAGAAAATACCCGGTAACTGTGCTTCATTTCCTGATTCTGAACTGATTTCGCCTCATAGGAACGACACATAATTTCTGTGGCAAATCCCATGATTTGTACAATATAACTACAGGTAGTAAGCATGTTCGGCTGCGGATTTAAACTCAGCAATTCAAACATTTTGCGCTGAATTTCTCGTACACCGCGCATAATCAGCCAGGATGGAATCCCGACGCGTGCATGCACATGTCCAACGATATTCTGTTTTTGCACAGCCTCTGCATAACGCTTATTCAGCGCTACACTAAAACTTTCTGAAAGCCATTGATGTAAAGTATCGCGTAAACGCTGCTGAATCAGCTCATCAGTAAAATACTGAGATGCTTCTTCTTCCAGAAGCATATTTTTATAGAATTCTTCTACCAGTACCAAAGAGTGGTCTTGAATAAACTGAAATGCGTGTAGCAAATCATCCGATGAATAATTTTGACAGATCTGCTCCCACTGCTCCGCCAGCATAGCCATACACTCATTATTCATATAACTTTTCCCGATACTTTGCGATTCGCAGTGATATTATGTGACAAATACAACAATATTCAGGCATTTTAACCCAATTACTGAATACAATCTTTGATAATATCGGTAGAAGTCTCCGAACATGAATTTATTTTAAACATTCAAATACAAGTCATTTGATCTATAAACTTCATTTACTCAATATTCGAGGTCATGTTAGCCAAATTAAAAATAATGGACTAAACCCAGACTCCATTTTTCCCAGCCTTTCGATTCCTGTTGCTGATATTCCCAGCCCGCCCGAATGGCATTTTGTGCATTCCATGCATATTGTAACTGGCTTTTTAATTTCAGCTGCCACTGATGGGAGTCTTCCCAATACGGTAATTCCACCTGTACCAGACTATTGATCTGATCTGTCCAGATATTCTGGCAACCGACAGTTGGGCCCATACCGATACGCCATCCTTCGTCTAGCGCTTTTCCGGCCTGTACATGATTTTGTAATTGCACATAGCAGAGATGTTCACGTGCTTCATTTGCCCAGCTATAGCCACCCTGAACCTGAAAATTGGCTACACCATGCTGCTGCTCGGTACTAAACTGACCATGCTGATCCAGTGCTTCCTGTTTCCAGCCCAGACTAAAACCCCAAGATAACGGCGCTTTAAATGCATTGATCGGGTTATAGGAATTTACTGTAAGTAGATCCAGATGCTCCAGCTTCACGCGGTCATCACGATACTGCAATGCACCATCAAGGAATAATAATTGGGTTCCTGTACGCAGCCCGCCTTGCGGATCCATGAGGTCGTGATAAGCCTGACGATGCCCCAACTGCACAAAAGTCTCACCCTGTACTTGCCCAGTTTCAAGAACGATATTTCGGGCATGATGGCTTTGAACCGGATCTATTTTTGGACGCTCTGGCTGCTGACGCTGTTTGTCTATCGCCAACTGACTTCTTAGGCCCAATAATTTGCGAAAGCGCAGTTGGGCAAAAGATTCATCGACTTCTTGACGAAGAAAATCCAGATATAAATGGTCGTAGGCCATTTCCAGAATCTTGGCCTGATCTTCAGCCGGATAATGTTGCATTATGGCTTTCATTTCAGAGGTTTCTGCATAGGCTACCTGATGAGCAGTTTTTGCCAAGGATTTGCCATGTTGCCGGGCTTGAGCCAGCAATTGAGTTTCCAGCGCCGGACGGTAAATCTTTTTCCTGATCAGTCCCTGCTGTTCCACAACTTTTAAAGTTTCGACCGGAATCGCGGCGGTATCGAATTGCTGCTGCAAGTTCAGTTCAGGACGCACCAGATCAAAAAGCCCTAATAGACGATAGGCACAGTTATCATTAATGAAATAATAAGGGAAACTTACTTGTTGCATTTCCCAGAGATGCTTCACCAGAAACCCGGTTTCTTCAGGCGTCAGATTAAGTTCATATTCCCATAAATCACGGCTTTCAAAGTCACCATATTCCTTGACTTTGCGGTAATACGGCATCAAGGAATATTCACCCGGATATTGTCCGGTCAGCCCTTTCCAGGCAAAGGACCAGTTATCATTACTGTCAACTGTGGCAGCATAATTGACTGCATAAGAAACCAGATTCAGTTGCTGCTGGTCTTTGGGATCCAGACGCAGCAAAGTATGACCAAACATGGAGCTGGGATTACCCATATAATCGGTGGCATAAATCAGGGTCGCTTGATAAGGCTTGACTTCATTCATCCAGCGCTCAAAATCCGGGCAACTCGCTTCAGGCAATTGCTGTTCAGGAATATTCAGCTGTTGCATTAACCACTGACTACGCGCCGGAAATTTACATCGTACAGACTGATTGGGTTCTGCTGGCTCAAACAATGCCTGTATATTTTGCTCCAATTCAAGTTGCAGGTCTGTCTTGCTCTGCTTTGCCAGAAAATAGCCAGCATAGCTGACTTCACTTTTTCCTTCAGCATTGACATACATCAAACGCTGCCAGGTCGCGGTCTGGTGCAATTTTTTTTGTGTGGCTTGTTCTAGATAAGCTTGAATATCTGGAGAAATTTCGGATGCAAAACTTAGGGGACTCCACAGCAAGGCTGAGAGCAAAAAAGCATATTTCATTCAGTCAACGGTTCTTTTCAGTTTTTATTTATAAGAAAACCCTGCCAGGACAGCAGGGTTTTTACAGCGATACTTAGATATAAGCTTTTAATACTTCATCTTTAGCCATGACTGTTTGTAGAGTACTTAACACTTGTAAAGTATTCTGGTTTTCTTCTGAATAGATTTCAGAGAAATTCTGCTTAGATACAGTGAAGAAACGTGCTTTGTCTTCTGCCTTGATATTTAGCAGTTCAGCCAGTACATTCAGGCTTTCACCTTCACCTACGGCCATATCACGTGCCAATGCCTCAGCATTTTCATTGGTAAAAGTCACGACTTGAGCCGTTACTGTACCGCCCTGGCTACATCCTAAAGTACCGAAAGTAATACCCAGCCACTGGTTAGTAAACAGGACGTTTGTTGTACCTGCAAGCAGCTTAGGAATAATGCCTGACTGGCCTGCCCATACCTGGCTACCAATACCACAACCTACATCTCTATCCGCCATCGCCATACCAGAACCCGTTGCCAATACCACAGCGAGCATAATCTTTTTTAACATACTTATTCTCCGGTTATTCTCATGCATCTTTTGTTATTACGCTAATGATGTAATCTTCATTACACATTCAGGAGAGTAGCGGGAAGTCTAATTTGGCGCAATGAAAAAAATGTCCAATTTACATAAAGATAAACAGAATAATTTTACCGGGTTTTTAGGCTCCAGTTACCTTGAGAATTACGCTGTCCTAGAATCTTTAATACCAGCACCAGACTGAGCAATAAAAGTAAATACCAGGAACCGAGCTTGCCCCAACCGACCATGTGCCATTTTTCTACCTGGCTTGGATATAGCCAGATCTGATAAAAGGTACTGATGTTCTCAGCCACCCAGATAATAAAGGCCAAAATCAACAGGACAGGTAACATCGGCAGCTGAAAAGCATGCTGATTCAACTGAAATCGAATTCTGGTTTTCCAGAACATCACTACACTCCAGACAAATAACAGCAAGCGATAGTCCGGAATAAAGAATTTGCTCATGAAGTTGATGTAGGACAAGACTGCCAAGGCCAGCATGTGGCTAAAGCGCGGCAATTTTTCAAATGAAACTTGGTATAAGCGTAAGGAACGTGCAAAAAAACTGCCGACAGCCGAATACATAAAACCCGCAAATAAAGGCACCGTCAGTATTTTAAAAATCGCAGGTTGTGGATATTGCCAGGATGCAATCGCCGGATGGGTCAGGAAAATTTCCATGACCATCGCCATGATATGGAACAAGGCAATTACTTTGGCTTCGGCCCAGGATTCCAGTTTGGTATAGAGCAATACCACCTGAATCAGTAAAGCGAAAAATAATAGATAGTCATAGCGATAGAAACCGTAAAATAGTTCACTACCCATTGATGCGGTTTGTGCAAAAGCAAGCAGGAGCAGAATCCCAAATAAGGCAGCCGAAGCTGCCTTATAGATAAATTCAAACCCTGATTTAAAAAAGTCGATCAAGGTTTACATCCTAAAGGTATTTAGCGCTGTACTCATGTACGGTATCAATAAATACTTTAGGATTGGCTGGATCCACCCACTGGGTAATGCCATGACCTAAGTTGGCTACATAACCGGTTTTTTCACCGTTAGCATAGGCATCATCCAGCATCAACTTGGTTGCTTTAGCAATCGCGTCTGGAGTGCCATATAAAGTTGCCGGATCCAGGTTGCCTTGTAGTGCGGCACGGCCTGCAACAGTCTGACGCGCAACATTAAGCGGTGTAGTCCAGTCCAGACCAAAAGCATCTGCACCGGTCGCGACCATAGGCTCTAGCCATTGGCCACCACCTTTGGTAAACAGAATCACTGGAATCTTGCGGCCATCTTTTTCACGTTGCAAACCTGCCACAATTTTCTGCATATAATTGAGTGAAAATTCAATATATTCACGATGCGCAAGTGCACCGCCCCAACTATCGAAAATCTGCACTGCCTGAGCACCGGCATCGATCTGGGCATTCAGATATTCAGTCACAGCATCTGCTAAACGTTCTAATAAAGCATGCAGAACTTCTGGCTGTGCGTACATCATGTTTTTAGTGAAGCGGAAATCTTTACTCGAACCCCCTTCAACCATATACGTCGCCAAGGTCCACGGGCTGCCGGAGAAGCCGATCAATGGTACTTGCCCCCCCAAAGCCGAACGAATAGTCGATACTGCATTCATTACATAATCAAGGTCAGACTTGGCATTAAATTTGGATAAATTAGCCACATCCTGTTCAGTCCGCACAGTTTTGTGGAATTTCGGACCTTCACCTGCTTCAAAATAAAGACCCAGACCTAAAGCATCTGGTACAGTCAGAATGTCAGAAAATAAAATGGCTGCATCCAGCTCATAACGGCGTAAAGGCTGCAAAGTCACTTCACAGGCAAATTCAGTATTTTTGCAAAGAGAAAGGAAATCCCCTGCTTTGGCACGTGTTTCTCGATATTCTGGTAAATAACGGCCTGCCTGACGCATCATCCATACAGGGGTAGTATCTACAGGTTCACGTAACAATGCGCGCAGAAAACGATCATTTTTTAAGGTCGTCATTCACTTTCCTATCTATCTTTGATATTGCCCACATCATAACAAAATGGCTGCATTTTGAATAACTTCTCATGACTTTAAAAACCGATCATGTTAAGTGATCAAATGTGAGGAATTACACAAAAGAACTACTGCATCTCCACATTTTTTCTGTAATACTTATAGTGTTTTTTCACATAGTTAACGAAATATTTTTAAGGTTGAGTTACATGTTAGTTCGCACAATGCTCGCTGTGAGTCTAGGTTGCATTTTCGCAGGTACTGTTTTCGCTGCGTCTACTGCTGAACAACCATTAAACCCCCAAGTTGTCACTGATGTTGCGGTTCAGGATCCGATTGATCCTTTAGCAACTGAAGCTTCGGCAGCACAAGCAGAAACTCGAATTAGTGCTCAAGAACAACAAGATCTGAAGAAAGCTTCTGAAGCATTAGATGTATTACAAGATACTGAAGACCAGACTGCCGATATCGGTGCTGCTCCAACCACGACTAAAGCAGCGACGAATTCTGCTGCTGCGAAAGCATCTTGGACTTTAGACGGCCTTAATAATGCAAGCTGGTATGAAGATATTGGTAAAGGCCAATTTCCGGTATATGCACGTGCGCATGTCATGTTAAATAATGCCCATGCTTCTCCAGGTGCGATTGACGGTACTAGCGGTAAAAATACCTTGAAAGCGATCGCATCTTTCCAGCAAATGAATGGTATTAAACCAACCGGTACATTGACTCAGGAAACTTGGGATGCCCTATTGGCTAAACAGGGTTCTAAGCCTGCTTTTGTGGAATACACCATCACTGAAGAAGACCTGAAAGGTCCTTATGCCGAGTCTATTCCTTCTGACTATGCCTTACAGGCAAAAATGAAAGGTCTGTATTACACTCGCGTAACTGAAATGCTGGGTGAAAAATTCCATATGGATGAAGACTTTTTGAAAAAGTTAAATCCAAAAGCTACCTTCAAAAAAGCTGGGGAAAAGCTGATTGTTGCCAATATCCGCAATGAAGTTCCTGAAGATATTCATTTAATTGTGGCGCATAAAGGTGCTAAGCAGCTTTATCTGTTCAATAGCCGTAACCAGATGATCGCTTCTTTCCCTGCAACGATTGGCAGTTCGAGTACTCCATCGCCAACAGGAACTTATAAAGTGACTGGCGTAGCGAAAAACCCATGGTATAGCTACTCACCATCTAACTTTGTTCAAGGCAACAACAAGAAACCACTTTCTTTACCACCTGGTCCAAACGGTCCTGTAGGTAATATCTGGATCGGTTTAAGCAAAAAATCATTTGGTATTCATGGTACGCCAAATCCATCTGCAATCTCTAAAACTGCGTCACATGGTTGTATCCGTCTGACTAACTGGGATGCGAATGATTTAGGCCGTAAAGTGAAATCAGGTGTAACAGTGCGTTTCCTTGAATAATCTTTATTTAAATACCTAAGCCTGCTTACGAGTGGGCTTTTTTATACCTGCTTTCTCTTACATCGTTGCAAAAATGCAATGATCTGTCGCCTGTTTATAATTTTTTAAGAATTAAAACAACGTTATGATGATCTCAAGTTAAAAATTAAAGTGAGATAAATTCATGAAAGCTTTTCTACATCCAAGTGAAAATCGTGGTCATGTAAAAATGGGCTGGCTGGAGTCTAAACACAGCTTCTCATTTGGCAACTGGTACAATCCGAACTATATGGGCGTGAGTGCCTTACGCGTTATTAATGATGATCTGATTGATGCACATCAGGGCTTTGGTACCCATCCGCATGACAATATGGAAATCCTGACCTGTGTATTGAAAGGCACGATTACTCATCAGGACAGTATGGGCAATCATGGCGGTATTGCAGCAGGTGAATGGCAACTGATGAGTGCTGGAACCGGTGTACGTCATAGTGAAATGAACCAGGGCGATGAACAGGTGCATCTCCTGCAAATCTGGATCATTCCGAATGAACATGATGCTCAGCCAAATTATCAGCAAATTCGTCTGGACGCAAAAGAACAACCAAATCAATGGCATTTAATTTGTGGACCGAATAACAATGCACCCATGCACATTCGTCAAAATGCAGAAGTCAAAACCGCAGTGATCCATAAAGGCCAAAGTCTGGACATCAAAGCGACTCAGCATATCAATTATGTACATGTGATTTCTGGCTCAGTACAAATTGCAGAATATACAGTTGAAGCTGGTGGTGCGATTGCCTTTATGGATGATGCAGAAATTAAGGCGATTGAAGATGCTCAAGTGATCTGGTTTGATTTACCAGAAGCTGCTCATTAAAATTTCTATTTATATTCAGTCTATGCCGACTCATCATTTTGATCAGTCGGCATTTTTATAGAAAACATATAAAAATAAAAGTGATTCACTCCTTACGAGGATGTGAGCTTCAATATCCCACTATACAAATTAAACCAATTCACATCAGTTTTTTACCGAACAACAGTAAATTTTGGGCGAAGATTAATATGATCCATTTTGATTGAATCAATATAGCGAATGGCTGTTCTGGTCATTATCTTGTATAGATTAAACAGGTGTATGCACCTTTTCATTTATTCTGAATAAACCGAAGAGCACATCTAATGAACCAGATTTTAGAAATCCAAAGCAGCCAGCAACAAGCTCTGCACTTTCTATTAAATTTTTTAAAACAACAGCAATATCAGTTTACCGCCATTACGCCACTTTCCCATCAACGGATTCTGGATCGCAAAAGAAGCGAAAAAAATAAACAGAAAACCCTACAGGATATCTTTGGCTGGAATCTGGAATTTACAATTACTGATCTTGATCCTGTTCTTTTTTCGTTATTGTTAGAACATCAGCTTCTAGAAGTTGAGGATAATACATATAAAAGTCTGATCAGAGTCGCTTCACTTGAAGACGAATTATTTATTCATTCAGCCTTTCCTACGACCCAACAGGACGCTGTTTTTTTTGGTCCTGATACTTACCGTTTTGCCTATCATTTAAAGCAGTATTTATCTTTCCAGGCCAATTCTTTTAAACGGGCGGCTGAAATATGCTGTGGCACTTCTGCTGCTGCAATTCATATAGCTAAACATTTTCCAGATCATGAGGAAATCTTTGTCGCAGATCTGAATCCTAAAGCTCTTCTCTATAGCCAGATTAATATCGATTTTTCAGGTTTTGATACGATTCATCCTGTGCAAAGTAATTTATTTTCTGGTCTTGAAGGTCAGTTTGACCTGATTTTTGCCAATCCTCCTTATTTAATTGATCCAGATCAACGGCAATACCGTCATGGAGGCAATGAACTGGATGGCAATGAATTGTCTTTTAAGATTATCAAACAGGGTTTACAGCGACTCAATCCTAATGGACGTCTATTTTTATATACTGGCGTCACTATTTGTCAGGATGGCAATCGCTTCTTACAGCATCTGGAAGCTTTGATGAAACAGCATCAAAATATTGACTGGTGTTATGAGGAAATTGATCCGGATATTTTCGGTGAGGAGTTAGAGCAACCTGCTTATCAACATGTAGAAAGAATCGCGCTAGCCCTGCTCAAGTTCGAAGTCAAAACTGATAGAACATGAAATTTCAACTCGGGTTGAGGCTATTTTTAAACTGCGGCCTAATTAAAACAAATAAAAATTAAATCACCCCACATCACATTTAAAATTATTTTTAATAATTATTTATCATTAAAAAACATATACTTAAATTAAATATTAGTTCTATTTTATCGACACTTACTTCTATAATTCTCATCTGATATTTACGACAACTTTAAAAATAATGTCGTCTTTTTGGTTATACCTTGGGGAAAATTGTGGAAAGAAATTATTTGAGGTTGAGAACAACCTTACTAGCCTTATCGCTATCGATGAGTCTGATTGCCTGTGGTGGAGGTGGCAGTAGCGGAACATCTTCTCCTGCAGAAACACCAGATTCTGCTGTTAATCCACCATCAACAACCCATCCACCTGATAACGAGGAATCATCCCCCTCACCTATAGAAACACCTGATGGCAGTACACCACCTTTAAATCCACAAACGCCAACGACCACCCGGATTAATAAGGCATTGAGTACAGGTGATGCCCGACCTTTGATTCAGCAAGATTCCACCACATTGTTAGACTGGGCCTTGCAGCTCGCCAAGCAACAACAAACATGGCAAAAGGGTTTAATTACCTCACTCTATACCAGTTCGAATGGCAAAGTTTTGCAACCTCAACTGCAATTTACGCCAACTGCTTCGATTAATCTTTATCCTTATGATTTAAGCGCAGCTTTGCCAATTGCAGTTTCAGATCAAGCCTGCGGCTGGAATTTAAGTCAGCAGGCAAATAAAGGCTGTGGTCTGGGAGTCGCATCACAAATCGGTAAAGGCCGTGCGCTGGCTTTTGGCCAGAATATGCTTGGAGGGATCTCAGCGAATAGTCCTGACGTGGTAGATTTTGCACCCGTGCTCAACAATGGTTTTCGCTGGCTATTGACGGGGAAAACACAAGCACAGCCTAAACAAGAATTAAAACTTACCGTGAATGGCCTGGCACAAACCAACCTGAGCATGATAGAAAATTATTTTTCCCAGCATTTAGGGGTTAAAGTTACCTTTCTACAATGTAATGTACTGGATCAAACCAATACCTGCTGGAAAGATGCTGACCTGATGATTTTAGGCAGTAATATTGGCGCCAATAATTTTGAATCCAGCTTGATTCAGGAATATCTGGAGGCAGGTAAGCCAATATATTTCCAGGCAATGGGTTATAACGTCACTACACCGATGGAAAAAATCTTTTCGGCATTGAAGATTGAGACCAACAATAATTACTGGCGTGGCCAAGATACTTTACTCATGTCTTCAGGACGTTCTATCACAGATCAATGGAATAAAGTGAATGACATTGATAGTACGATCCAAATGTTGGAATATTTCAAGTCACCAAGTGCGGCACGTCTAGGTGATTTAAATGCCAATAATCCGTTGATTCAAACCATCAATAAAGCTTCTACCAATCTACAAAATTTAAATGCACAAGGCATTACTGCATTTAGCGCAAAAAATAATAATCAGATTCTAAAAGCTTTGGTGTTATTGGCAGATCTCTGGCGTCCAGGCGTGAATTACAGCGGACTGTCGAAAAATGGCGATGCTCTGACTTTTATGCGTACCTATGCCAGCGACTCCTGGACGGACTATAAACGCAAAACCACATTGGTGAATCCAAATGGTGCCGGCGATTATATGCCAGCCTCTGCACAAAACATGGCTGTCAGTGCTCAAGCCGAAACCATTACCGTGACCATTCCACAAGGCAGTGGAATTACCACAATTGGTCGTGCCAGCATTCCGGGCAAACCTGTCAGTATTGAGATTGTTGATGCTCAGGGTGCGCAGCTTTCAGTCCAGACCAGCTATTTACGTGCCTGGGGCAATCCCTTTGATGATGGCGGCTATAAACGTCCTCGCCGTCCCAATAGTTTCGCCGTGAAATTAGATGCCAGCCAAAGCAATGACTTTATCAGCCCGTTCGGTGGACCATTGATGTTGAATTACAGCAATGCCAAAGCAGGCTCGGTGGTGACCTTAAAAATCAAAGGCGCAGCAAAATATGCGCATTATGATTTTACTCAAACGATCACTGAAGCGGATATTAGCGAGGCCACCAGCATCCTGCAAAGTAGAAACTTCGGCTGGAACACTTTTAAATTTGTTGGTGGTGAAATTCAACAGACCAATGACTATGCTTTAAAAGCCATTGGTGATCGATCGGCACGTACCTATGTGGATCAGATTAAGGGCGTAATCTTTGACAGTAACCACATTGCTAACGGTTATAACAACATGCCGCTGGATAGCAGTACGGCACAGCGTTGTAATGAATTAGGCTGGGATTGTACCGGCACAGTTCATCGTGCCCCGTGTTCAACATTTTGTGGGCTGGATTGCGACCTGTGGCTTCCTGTGCTCAGGAAATCCATCAGATGGGTCAACTGGCATTGATACCGGTTGGGGCTGGGTGCATGAACTGGGACATAATACTGTTCAGGATGTCTTAACCATGGTATTCCCTTCCACTGAAACCGGGAAAACTATTGGTTGCGTAGTGGAATGTAATAACAACATTCTGGCAGGCCTAAGCATGATGCGTAAATATCATCTATATGCTCAGGACAGTAATGCCAGCAATTTCCGTCACCCAACTTTATATGCCAATATCAAGGATACACGAAGTCTTGGTCTGTCAGGTGAGGTACAACGTGCCGCCATGGAAAAACGCTTATAGCAAGATGGCTATCATGTATCGATGCAGGCTTTCCATATCCAGATGGCCATGAACTATACCCGTTTACATCAAGGTAAATCGCGACCTGATCTTCAGGGTGTATTTGAGTTCATACGCCTACTGAATACGGCACAACGTTTATATAACCAGATCGATTTAAGTAAAGCTTCTCAAGCAGATAAGAATAAACTGGGACTAGGTGCATTTAATGCGAAAAACATGAGCCGCCCTGACCTGATTTATGTACTCAGTTCAAAAATCATGGGCTATGATCTTAAAGATTTCTATGCACTTTATGGCTTGCCTTTAACTGCAACCGCACATGCTTCAGTCGCCATGCTTAATCTGCCTACCGCACCTTTGTATTTCTATGCGCAACCAGATGGCGGTTCAAATCGCCTGGCAACAGGACAATGGCTCACCATTCCAGCAAACGGCCCTCTCCCTAACTATCCTTACTAATTGACCAATTTAATATAAAAAAATCCCGGCTTCGGCTGGGATTTTTTATAGCAGAACATTTTCATGATCCGTGTATTAGCGATCAGTGAGAACTAAATAAATAGCTATTTATTTTTCTTGTCTCGACTGCCTTCAAGGATTTCAATTAAGCTCAGATTAATATTTCTCGCCAGTTTTTTTAATTTCTCTCTCGGTTTTCCTCTGCAAAGAAAGCGGAAACTATAGAGCTCATCTTTATAAGAAATCACATAGAAAAAAGTTCCTACTGGCTTTTCTTTAGTTTCTGTCCCGCCTCTTTTTAATAGTCCTGTACAGGCAATATAAATATCAGAATAAAACATTTTCTTGGCTTTTCTGACCATTTCCTGTGTGACTTCCATAGATTCCGGCGTATATTGTTTAATAAATTCAGGTTTGATTTTTAAAATATTCTCTTTGACACCCATGTCATAACACACCAGTCCGCCATATAAAATATCACCGGAATATTTATTTTGGGAAAATCGGTAAGCCAGGTAACCTGCTGATGCACTCTCTAGAAAAGTAATACTTAATTTTTTTTGGCGAGTAATTTTATACATTTATTCATAGAGTAAACTCCTGACTTTATGATCATCTATTGAGTATTAAATATTCAAAAATAAAAGATTAAATACTTAGCTTCTGAATGTCCTAGCAAAACCAAAACTGAACTGCCCTTGCTCACCATCTTAAACCTGCTGTATATCCTCAGTCATTTATATGACTTAAGTTCATACCAACGAAACTTATAATAACCTTGACGGGTTTTAACTCTGATTGGCTTTCTGATTTGATGTGTATTAGATTTTTTATAGATTCATGATAGTTTTATGCCTAAAAGCATAAGTAGTAGAAGATATAAAATATAGATCACTGAAATGATGGCTAAGTCGATTTAAGTGTGAACTAAAATGTGCTTATTAATTCAGGGTTTATTTATAAGACGATGAATAGGTTTAATTAAGAAGTGAATAATTTCAAAGACAAAATCCTGGCAAGATACCAGGATTTTTTATATTCACTTTTGGTCATGTCATATGACCACTAAATAATTTTGAAAATTTTGCCGCTGATGGTGCTTTGAAAAAACATTTCAAAACTTGGGCGAATATTTTCACCTTCAAACGTAATATGTTTAACGTTAGAATCCGATTGGGTATGAACAAAATCAGGGTCAACAGTAGCCTGAATCACGTATTGAACACCGAATTGATCTTTCACATTAATATTTTGCTTAAGCATAAATAAACCTTTAGTAATGATTATAAGAGAGATCGGCTAGAAATTGGTTAGCCAATATATAATTTAAATATTAAATAACTTTATGATTTAATTTAAATAATTGATTTAAAGATGTATAAAATGTACGACCGTCTAGATTCAGGTCAACTTCGATTCCTGATTGAAGCAGTACTCTTTTACCTACTTCAATTTCCTTAAAACCTTGACGTGTATTTTGCATTTTATTCAAGGGAATCAAAGAAACAATAATTTCTGTACCATTTTTAGATTTTGCAATTAATTCATTAATTTTTAACAATTTGTATCCTATTTTTATACTTCTTCCAATCTAGAAAAAGCTTTTTAACTTTTATTTAAAACAATAAAAAAGCACTGATGCGTGCTTTTTTATTCTACAGACTTATAGCGCAGTAATATTTACAGCATTTGGGCCTTTTTGACCTTGAACTACGCTGAATTCAACTTGCTGACCTTCCATTAAGGTTTTAAAACCTGAACTAGCAATTTCACTGAAATGAGCAAAAACATCTGGACCAGATTCTTGTTGAATAAAACCGAAACCTTTAGTTTCGTTGAACCACTTTACAGTACCTTTAACAATATTTGAGTTTGACATAATAAAACCTACTAATTTTTAATAATTTTTAGTCATCTGAATGACCAGTTGTAACTTTGAAAATAATAAAGAATGGAACTTAAAATCTGGATAAAACGAAGGATTATGAATAAAACGACGATACTTAAGGAAGATTTTTTGCAACAAGACTTTTTTCTAGTTAAGGCCAGTATACAGGAAGATTTAAAATAATCAAGTTTTCTTATATATATATTTAATTACTTTATAAATATTATTTTATTATTTACAGAATTTTCATTAAATTTTATTTAATTTCAACCACTTAATAAAATTAACCTATATTGCTTGAGTGAGTTAAACTTCTACATTTTAGATTACCTTCGCTTTCTCCAAACAAAGAAGCAGAGAAATAACAATGTCATCGCTCTGCTTTACTTAATTTTAGACTGCCCTTTCCCTAATAATATTAAAAGGTCACACGCTTATATTCCCGGTATTCCGGTATCCAGAAATTCGCATCTATGGCTTTCTGCAGCACCTCAGAACCAACTTTTGGAGCGACGCCATCCTCAACCGCAGCTTGTGCAACCCTTAGAGCAATAATCTTGGAAATATGCTGAATCTGATCCAGATCTGGCAACAAATTGGCGGTTGGGTCTTGAAGTTTTGGAGAGCATTCTGCTAAGGCATTACTTGATGCCATCAGCATATTATCCGTGACTCGTGTAGCGCCTGAAGCAATCACGCCTAGTCCAATTCCCGGGAAAATATAAGAGTTATTACATTGAGAAATAGTATAAATGTGTTCCTGATAATTAACGGGTGCAAATGGGCTACCTGTAGCAATCAGAGCTTTCCCATTGGTCCATTGAATAATATCGGCTGGAACAGCTTCTACGCGAGAAGTAGGATTCGATAAAGGAAAGATGATCGGATGTTCACAATTTTCAGCCATGGTCGTGATTACTTCTTTACTAAATAATCCTGGCTGTCCAGAGACCCCAATCAGTACTGTGGGTTTTGCATATTTGATGACATCCAATAGAGAAATAATCTCTTCGGCATTTCCCCATTCAGCAATATTTTCTGGTTCTTGAGCCAGTTTTCTCTGGAAATTTAATAGGTTTGGCTGGTTTTGAGTAATAAGGCCGAAGCGATCCACCATAAAAACCCGCTTACGCGCTTCAGCATCAGTCAGGCCTTCTGCCACCATTTTTGCCACAATCTGTTCAGCGATCCCACAACCGGCTGAACCTGCTCCCAAGAAAGCAATGGTCTGATCTTTTAATTGTTTGTTTGACGCATAGGAAGCCGCAATCAAACTGCCTACTGCCACAGCTGCCGTACCCTGAATATCGTCATTGAAGCAACATACTCGATCGCGATATTTTTCCAGTAAAGGCATGGCATTATGCTGGGCAAAATCTTCAAATTGAATCAGTGCATCTGGCCATCTTTGCTGAATTGCCTGTATCACCATTTCGACAAATTCATAATATTCATCACCGGTGATACGAGGCTGACGCCATCCCATATAAATCGGATCATTCAACAACTGCTCATTGTTCGTGCCTACATCCAAAGTAATTGGCAAGGTATAAGCCGGACTAATGCCTCCGCAGGCCGTATATAAAGCCAGCTTTCCAATCGGAATGCCCATTCCGCCAATGCCCTGATCGCCTAAACCAAGAATGCGCTCTCCATCCGTAATCACAATCACTTTGACATTTCTTCGATTCACGTTATGCAGGATGTGCTCAATATGATCCCGATCTGGATAAGAAATAAAAACCCCGCGATGACGGCGATAAATCTCGGAAAAATGCTGACATGCTTCTCCTACCGTTGGCGTATAGATGATCGGCATCATTTCGCTTAAGTGATTTTCAATCAAATGATAGAAAAGCGTCTCGTTGGTGTCCTGGATGTTACGTAGGTAAATATGCTTATTGATTGCATCATTGAATGAGCAGTATTGCTGATACGAACGCTGACTTTGTTCCTCAATCGATTCGATTACTTGGGGCAAAAGTCCATGTAAATTAAAATGAATACGTTCTTCTACAGAGAAAGCTGAGCCTTTATTCAGCAATGGGAGTTCAAGTAATGCAGTACCTGCGTAGGGAATATAAAGTGGACGTTTAGGGTTCAGAGGTTCAGTTGCCATTTTTAACTCGCACTTTAAAATTCGACATAAATGAAAGCCGAAAAGAACAAAAAATTATCCTACTATCCTAGTCGACTTTCAGCTGTTTCAGTCATTCAGCGAATTAATAATGAAAAATGTTCTATTTAATAAACTGATAACGGCAATGAAATAAGCTTTAAATTTTTATATCCTCTTGTCAGATAAAAATTTGGATCATACTTTTTGAATTTAGGCTTAAGCTAATTGCCTGAGATTAAATTTTAGAAATTAAAGCTATATGCATTCGTTTTTATTCATTTATTTTTTTAATAAGAAAATATCTTAGAAATTAGATCAATTAGCTTGTTATCTATCTGCTTTATCTAAAAAATCAGACAATTTCCCACTCAATAAAACTTAGGCAATAAAAAACCCCGATCAATGATCGGGGTTTTTCGTATCTGGCGGAAGCGGTGAGATTCGAACTCACGGAGGGGTATAAGCCCTCGTCGGTTTTCAAGACCGGTGCATTAAACCGCTCTGCCACGCTTCCATGTGCGCAATAATACGGAGCTTTTAGGCGACTGACAAGTGAAAATTACAGTGAATCTCATCAACTGCATATAGTTTCATCAAATCCTTACAATTTTGCTGCCAATTCTGCCCCTTCACGAATTGCACGCTTGGCATCTAGTTCAGCAGCCAGCTTTGCTCCACCAATAATATGGTAATTCGCTAAAGTCTTTTGATCCTCTGAAGGCATGACATCTTTGACTGACTCCTGACCAGCACAAACGACGACCGTATCTACACGCAGCAACTGATCATGCCCATCCACTTCAATCCACAAACCTTCATCCGTAATCGATTTGTAGTGCACACCGCGTAACATGCGTACGCCATGTTTTTTTAATTGGGCACGATGAACCCAACCCGTGGTTTTACCTAAGCCTGCTCCTAAAGCAGTAGTTTTACGCTGCAACAGATAAATTTCACGTACAGGTGGCTCCACTTCTGCTGGCTGCAGTCCGCCTTCACTTACATAGTTTGCATGCAGATCTACACCCCACTCCCGTTTCCATTCATCTACAGGCTGCGGTTGCGGCTGATGCGGTGGCTTTAATAAAAATTCTGATACATCAAAACCGATTCCACCGGCACCAATGACCGCGACACGATCTCCTACTGGTGCGCCGCGCAATACTTCAGCATAAGACAGGACTTGAGGTGCATCACTACCGGTAATTTTTAATTCACGCGGAACAACGCCCGTAGCCACAATAACCTCATCAAAACCTTCGCGTTCCAGTTGTTCCCGATTCACTCGGGTATTTAAACGGACATCTACCCCAGTTTTTTCCAGCTGCACTTTGAAATAGCGAATGGTTTCGTGGAATTCTTCTTTGCCTGGAATCACTTTGGCCAGATTAAATTGCCCCCCCACTTCATTAGTGGCTTCAAATAAAGTCACATCATGACCGCGGCTGGCTGCGACTGTGGCTGCGGATAAACCTGCCACTCCACCACCTACTACGGCAATCCCTTTAGGCTTTTTGGTTTTGACATAGACCAGTTCGGTTTCATAGCCGGCACGTGGATTCACCAGACAGGTAGCGCGTTTATTTTTAAAGGTATGATCCAGGCAGGCCTGATTACAGGCGATACAGGTATTAATTTCATCAACACGATTCGTTGCAGTTTTATTCACCCAGAATGCATCTGCTAATAACGGGCGTGCCATTTGCACCATATCTGCCTGTCCCGATGCCAAAATCGCTTCAGCCGTTTCTGGCATATTGATCCGATTCGATGCAATGACTGGAACAGCAACATGCTTTTTGACTTCTGCGGTGTAATCTACGAATGCAGCACGAGGAACAGAAGTGACAATCGTCGGAATACGCGCTTCATGCCAGCCAATACCAGTATTGAGTAAAGTTATTCCAGCCTTCTCTAATGCTTTAGCGACGGTAATCACTTCCTGCATAGTATTGCCATCATGCACCAGATCTAGCAAGGATAAACGGAAACAGATAATAAATCTTTCACCAATTTCAGCACGAATCGCTTTAACAATTTCCACTGCAAAACGCATGCGGTTTTCAATTTCTCCGCCCCAGCGATCAGTACGCTGATTGACATGACGGCTTAAAAACTGGTTAATCAAATACCCTTCAGAGCCCATGATTTCCACGCCGTCATAACCCGCTTTTTTAGCCAGTTTTGCAGTTTTAACATAGTCCTGAATCGTATCCAGAATCTGGTTTTCAGACATCTGACGTGGTTTAAAAGGTGAAATTGGCGATTTGATCGGACTGGCAGATACCACAAAAGGCTGATAGCCATAACGTCCGGCATGCAAAATCTGCAACAGAATCTTGGCCCCATGCTTATGCACGGCATGCGTAACCAGTCGATGCGGTGCAACATCGCCCAAGGTATTCATGGTTCCGCCAGCAGGCAATAACCAGCCCTGACGGTTAGGTGAAATCCCGCCAGTAATCAGGAGACCCACACCACCTTTGGCACGTTCACCAAAATAAGCGGCCAGTTTAGGATAATTATAAAAACGATCTTCCAAGCCCGTATGCATTGATCCCATCACCACACGGTTTTTAATCGTGGTGAAACCCAGATGTAATGGTTTTAAAATATTTGCATAGCGCGTCGTTGTCATAAAATATCCCTGATTCTTATTTGGCTAAAAGCTTAAATCTTATCAATGTACTTTAACTGATTTTCAGAGGCTTTTTATGACTATCAGGTCCGCTTTCTCAGGCACAAATACCAATTGTGATATTCATGCCGTACCTGAGTGATGGATTTATTGCTGCCATTGATTTTTGCTCGATTTCCATAAGGCAATTACGCCGAGTACTGTACCAATGGGAAAACTGAGCAGCATCAGGATCGCCATAATTCTGGACAAGGTGCGTCCTGAACCATTGCCCTGTTTGACCTTGAGACAGGCCTGAATGTTCAAAACAATCAGCACAGCCAAAAGTAGCAACACAATACCCAGACTCAACATGGAAATTGTGGATTGCTGATATTCCAGATATAAAAATGCAACTGTACTAAAAACCAGCAAACCGGCATAGATTCCATGCACAATCGACAGGGTTTCATTTTTGGCAGCCGGTTGCAGATTAGGTAAAGGAGGAATATTCGGGCTCATGAGGGCTATCCTAAAGATGTTTTTTCTTAATGATGTTATTGAATCTTCCCAGATTTTCCTATTTTTTAAGCGTTTGTCAAAAATACGGTAATTTTATGATTATCTAAGCCTATTGAATCAAGATTTTGAAACGAGTTTTTCTTTTCTAAAGCAAACCTAAATAAAATAATGATACAATTGATGCAATATGTGTTTTTTCAGGCCACCACTTCTGGCGTGCCTATTTCATATCATTAGGATGAACAATGTCTGATAATGCAACTATCTTGCAGAATGTCCCAGTAGGCAAAAAAGTTGGTATTGCCTTTTCTGGCGGTCTAGATACTTCTGCAGCTCTTTTGTGGATGAAACAAAAAGGCGCTGAACCTTATGCTTATACAGCAAACTTGGGTCAGCCAGACGAAGACGATTACGATGCGATTCCAAAAAAAGCTGAAGCTTATGGCGCAGTAAAAGCACGTTTGATCGACTGCCGTTTACAGCTTGCATTAGAAGGTATTGCTGCAATTCAATGTGGCGCGTTCCACATTTCTACAGGTGGTGTTCCATACTTCAACACGACTCCTCTTGGCCGTGCAGTGACAGGTACCATGCTGGTAACTGCAATGAAAGAAGATGATGTGAATATCTGGGGTGACGGTTCTACTTATAAAGGTAACGACATCGAGCGTTTCTACCGCTACGGTCTGTTGACTAACCCTAACCTGAAAATCTACAAACCTTGGTTAGACCAAACCTTTATCGATGAATTAGGTGGCCGTGCAGAAATGTCACAGTTCCTGATCGACAATGGCTTTGACTACAAAATGTCAAAAGAGAAAGCTTACTCAACTGACTCAAACATGTTGGGAGCGACTCACGAAGCCAAAGATCTTGAATACCTGAATGCCGGTATCAAAATCGTTGATCCAATCATGGGCGTTGCATTCTGGAAAGAAGAAGTTGAAATCAAACCTGAAGAAGTATCGATTACTTTTGAAGAAGGTTTCCCTGTTGCAATCAATGGTCAACGTATCGAAGATCCAGTTGAGTTCATTCTTGAAGCGAACCGTATTGGTGGCCGTCATGGTCTAGGTATGTCGGATCAGATCGAAAACCGTATCATCGAAGCGAAATCTCGTGGTATCTACGAAGCTCCGGGTATGGCCCTTCTTCACATCGCTTATGAACGTCTGGTCACGGGTATTCATAACGAAGATACCATCGAACAATACCGTATCAACGGTCTTCGTTTGGGTCGTCTTCTGTACCAAGGTCGCTGGTTCGATTCTCAAGCATTGATGCTTCGTGAAACTGCACAGCGTTGGGTAGCTAAAGCGATCACTGGTACTGTGACTTTAGAACTGCGTCGTGGTAATGACTACACCATCATGAACACTGAATCTCCTAACCTCACTTATGAAGCTGAGCGTTTGACTATGGAGAAAGGTGATTCTATGTTCTCTCCAGCGGATCGTATCGGTCAGTTGACTATGCGTAATCTGGACATCACAGATACACGTGCAAAACTGGGTATCTATACAGATTCTGGCTTACTTGCAGTAGGTACAGGTTCTGCAGTACCTCAGTTAAAAGACAAAAACAAATAAGTTTGTTTTAACGTCAAAAAAAACCGCTCATCTGAGCGGTTTTTTTATGGATTCGATTTAGGTATTTACACTATTTGGATTTGCAGTGCGGATCGACTGATAATAAATCTGATTCCGTCCTAGCTGTTTAGCTCGATACAACGCCTGATCGGCAATTCCCAATAAGACATCCTTATCAATAAAGTCTTCACCACGATACACAGTGATGCCCAAACTGATGGTGATGTGATCAGCCACACCAGATTTCTCATGCGGAATTTCCAGACGCTCAATCGCATTAAAAATATTAGAAGCCACTGCATAAGCACCATGAGCATCAGTTTCTGGAAGCAGTACCACAAACTCTTCACCACCATAACGGGCCACGAAATCCATATGCCGGATCGCATTTTTAATAGTAAAGGCAATACTGGAAATGACATCGTCCCCTTTTTGATGTCCATAAAAATCGTTATAGTTTTTAAAATGATCCACATCGATAAATAAAATCGCTAAAGCATGCTGATTACGGCGAGAACGTTCAAAAAAGATATCCAGTGTTTCATCGAAAGTTCGTCGATTAGAGATTTTGGTCAGCTCATCATGCTGGCTTAAATGCAACAATTCTGTGGTATGAATCCGCTGAATTTTCTCACTGATTCTAGCCCGCATGGTATATAGAAAAATCATGCGCTCACGGGCAAAAAGCATATAACTAATCACACATCCCAATAGGCTACTGCCGATCAGAATCCGCCCCAAGACCAGTGCATTAAAATCGATCGATAACATGGATAACAGCCAGACCGTACAAAGTGCAGCAAACAACCCCGTGATTAACATCTGTAAAGGTTTTACTCCGGTCAGAATATACCCCAGGATGTAGATAATGGTGATGATCGCCATCGACTGATGTTGCAAGCTTACTGTTTGAATGGACATGGTCAGATAGGAGGTCGAGACTATCATCCAGAACATCAGCAGCATGGAAGCCTGCGGAAAAAAGCGTTTGATTTTAGGCAGACAGGAGAAGAAATAAAAAGCAAGTAAAGCGAGACTACCATTGATCAGCCCCAGCATGCAGCGCACAAAATCTTGCACGAAATATTGTGAATCGATAATCCAGTAGTCGGTCGGAATCATGACCAGCAGAAAAATAAAATAGGTCAGTACACCTGCCCAGACATACTTTTCGACATGTTTACGTGCCCGCTCCAGGTTTTTGCTCCAGAACTCCTGTTCCAGATTCTGAGGGAAAACCGAGCCTACACGCTGACTTTGCCGTGTGATTAATTCTTCTATTTTTTCTTTTTCATCTTGCAATTTTGCTAGATTGTACTTGTATTCCATTGCCAAGTATTTATGTAATTTTTTTATTAATTTTAAAATATCATACTTTTATAAATTAATTTATAGATATCCCTTATTTTGTATATATTTCTCGTTACCATTTTAGGCATAGATGCATTATCATTTGTTTTATTTCTCCGATTGAATTCGCCTTGAATACGATTACCCTTCTCCAGCCAGACGACTGGCATGCCCACCTGCGTGATGGTCACGCTCTGCAACGCACCGTTCCTGATCTAGCTAAACAGTTTTCCCGCGCCATCTGTATGCCGAACCTTGTTCCACCGGTTAAAACTGTGGAAGAAGCATTAAGCTACCGTGAACGTATTATGGCGCATGTTCCTGAAGGTAGCGATTTTGATCCACGCATGGTGCTGTATTTCACAGATAATACCTCTCCAAGTGAAGTCAAAAAGATTAAAGATTCTGAGCATGTCAATGCTATTAAACTTTACCCTGCTGGCGCAACCACCAACTCGGATAGCGGTGTAAGCGACATTCGTAAAGTATATTCAGTCATTGAACAGCTTGAAGAGCATCAGGTGCCTTTATTGCTGCACGGTGAAGTGACGCATAATCATGTCGATATTTTTGACCGTGAAAAACGTTTCCTTGATGAAGTCTTAGCACCATTACTAAAACAGTTCCCGAAACTGAAACTGGTTCTGGAACACATTACTACCAGCGAGGCAGCTAATTTCGTACTGGAACAGGATCGTAATGTGGCTGCGACTATTACCCCACAGCATTTACTGTTTAACCGTAATGATATGCTGGTTGGTGGGATCAAGCCGCACTTCTATTGTCTGCCAATTTTAAAACGTCAGACGCATCAGCAAACGTTGCTTGAAGTGGCAACGAGCGGTAATCCTAAATTTTTCTTAGGCACCGACAGTGCACCGCACTCAAAAAATGCCAAAGAAAATGCGTGTGGCTGCGCAGGATGCTATAGTGCTCCGACTGCAATTGAGTTATATGCTCAGGCCTTTGATCAAGTAGGTAAAATCGACCGCCTAGAAGGTTTTGCCAGCCACTTTGGTGCAGATTTCTACGGCCTCCCACGTAATACCAAAACCATTACGCTGGTCAAAGAAGATCAAGTTATTCCTGAAAGTCTAGACTACTTGGATGGTGAACAAATCGTTCCGCTATATGCAGGAAAAACCATTCAATGGAGAAAAATGTGACAAATGAAACTCTTCCAGTCATTGGTCAGCGTTTCCGTGGATTTTTGCCTGTTGTTGTCGATGTTGAAACAGCAGGCTTTAATGCACAGACTGATGCCTTGTTAGAAATTGCGGCCATTCCTATTGTTTATAATGAAGATGGCCAGTTTGTGCCCGGTGAAGCTTACCACGCACATATCAATCCTTTCGAAGGTGCCAACCTGGATCGCCGCTCTTTGGAATTTATCGGGATTGACCCGTCAAATCCGATGCGGATCGCAATGGCTGAAGATGAAAAAACCGCGTTAAAACGTATTTTTAAATCGGTCAATGAAGTGCGTCGTCAGCAAAATTGTACGCATGCCGTTTTGGTCGGTCACAATGCGCATTTTGATTTGGGCTTTGTACAGGCAGCAATTGCCCGTACCGGAACCAAAAACCAGAATCCGTTTCACAGTTTTTCTGTGTTTGATACCGTGACTTTAAGTGCGGTGATGTTTGGTCAAACGGTTCTGGCTAAATCTTGTATTCAGGCCGGTATTGAGTTTGATGGCAAAGAAGCACACTCTGCGTTATACGATACGCAAAAGACTGCGGAACTGTTTTGCTATATTTTAAACAAACTCGCACCTCACCTGCTTGACACTTTGGTGGCGGATCAATAAGATACCGCCATCTTCTAAACGTCCCTATCGTCTAGAGGCCTAGGACATCGCCCTTTCACGGCGGTAACCGGGGTTCGAATCCCCGTAGGGACGCCATCTTATTTATCCCCTTCTTCTTTCATTTTTTCCAAGAAAACTCTTTTTCTTATTATTGCTTTCAATACTATTGTTATAAATTTCGCATGACTGAGTTTGGTGCCCTTTCTCGTTTGCTTAGGCTATAATCAAGTTGATGTTAGGTTTTGATCAATTTTCCCATGCTAAAGAAAATCCTGCTTGTTTTACTTATTCTGGCACCTTCAGCGCTTTATATTTATGTGATCAGTCGCGATGATAAAACTGCTGAGAACCGAGCAGAAACTACGCCTGCTGAAAAAACACCGACTGAGCAATACCAGACTCCCGATCACTAGTTTTTAAGAGGCTTTGCAAATATTTATTTTTTAAATTAAAAGAAGAACTTTATGAGGAAATTCCAATTTATGTGATATTTCACATAATTAAAACTAAAATACTTTTTTTAAATCTCTCCTTTTAATTGAGCTATGCAATCTCCCTCTCCACCTTCACAGCATTCGTCTGTTGAGGGTCAAACTCCGTCGTTAAAACGTGCCATGGGCACACGTCATCTGATCATGCTTTCCCTTGGCGGCGCTATTGGTACCGGCCTGTTTATGGGTTCCGGTGAAGTGATTTCACAAGCTGGACCTTTGGGCGCAGTACTGGCCTATATTATTGGTGGCTTGATCGCCTATATGGTAATGCTCTGCCTCGGTGAACTGGCCGTACATTTACCCGTGTCTGGTTCTTTTGGTGCCTTTGCAACCCATTATATTGGGCCGGGTACAGGCTATATGGTGTCCTGGATGTACTGGCTCGGCTGGTCAGCCACCTTGGGTACCGAATTTACTGCCGCTGCGATTCTGATGCAGGAATGGTTTCCCCAAACTTCGATCTGGTTATGGACATTGATCTTTGCTGCAGGTGTACTGCTCTCCAATTTAAGCTCAACCCGTACCTTTGCTGAATCAGAATTCTGGCTGTCACTGGTTAAAGTTGCGACTGTACTGATTTTCATTATTCTGGGCTTTGGCTGTATCTTTGGCTTTATTCCATTCCAAGGTTATGAATCCGCACCGCTGTTCAGCAATCTGACTGAACATGGCTGGCTGCCAAATGGTTTAATTCCGTTATTCACCACATTACTAATCGTGAACTTTGCCTTTAATGGTACCGAGATGATCGGGATCGCTGCCGGTGAAACCGAAAATCCTGAGAAAAATGTACCGAAAGCAATTCATGCAGCGGTATGGCGTCTGATGATTTTCTTTGTCGGTACCATCATCGTCATCAGTTCCTTGCTAACTTATACCGATGCCGGTCTACAGGTCGGTGGTCATGGGGGCTTAAGCAGCAGTCCGTTTGTATCCGTGTTTACCCAGATGGGTATTCCATATGCGGAAGACTTTATCCGTTTTGTGATTATTACGGCGCTGCTCTCTACTGCAAACTCTGGTCTTTATGCGGCTTCACGTATGATGTGGGCATTGTCTTCACAAAACCAGTTACCGCGACTATTTGCCAAAGTCAGCAAATCCGGCGTGCCTTATGTAGCAGTTTGGGTCACCATGATTGGCGGCTTACCGGGCCTGCTCTCTGAACAATTTGGTGCAGATGTCATCTTTAAAAACCTGATGGGCGTGGCCGCTTTTACCATGGTGATTGTCTGGATGAGTATCTGCTGGAGCCAGTTTAATTTCCGTCGCCAATGGCTGAAGTCTGGTCATAGCGTCTCTGAACTAAAATTCCGTACACCTTGGTTCCCCTTAGTTCCCACTCTAGGTTTTGTAACTTGTACTGCAACCGGTCTGAGTATGGCAGCTGACCCTGAAATGCTCTCTGGTTTTATTGGCTGTTTATTGTTTATGGCAGCATGTTATGCAAGTTATTACTGGCTTTATCATCAAAAAGCTTAAGTTCTAAACTTTTGAACTGAAATAATTTCTTTAATAAACCCAATTCCGATTGGGTTTATTTTTTCATATCAGGTAAATCCGTTCAGAAAATAATATCTTAATAAAATAAAGTTTTTGTTTTGCCTAATGTTTAAACTGTTAAATACATTTTAGTAAAAACTCTTTTGACAAAGTCCGGCTTAGTCCTTAATATAGCCATCACCTCGCAACGTCCCTATCGTCTAGAGGCCTAGGACATCGCCCTTTCACGGCGGTAACCGGGGTTCGAATCCCCGTAGGGACGCCATTATCTGATCGCTCACGATCAAGTCTTATACATAATCCATATTAATACGTTGCAGATTTGTAGTTTTTCACTACAATAACCCGCTTCATTCTTTTATTTTTTGACTCCTATGCACTCATCTCCGAATGATGCTACGCATCAGGGCAATTCTGCGCCTTTAAAACGCGCTATGAGTACTCGACATCTGGTCATGATTTCGCTTGGTGGCGCAATCGGAACAGGCCTATTTCTAGGTTCGGGTGAAGTCATTGCACAAACGGGGCCTGTAGGTGCCATTCTTGCTTATCTCCTTGGCGGGATCATCGCTTACATGGTTATGCTATGTCTGGGTGAACTTGCCGTTCATATGCCCGAATCTGGCTCATTTGGCGCCTATGCCAAACGCTATATTGGACCAGGGACTGGCTACACCATTACCTGGCTATACTGGCTGACCTGGTCAGTGACCTTGGGAACTGAATTTACCGCTGCAGCTTTATTAATGCAGGAATGGTTCCCGAATAGCTCTATGTGGATGTGGACACTGATTTTTGGTGCTTTCGTATTCGCACTGAATATGATTTCTACCCGCTGGTTTGCAGAGTCCGAGTTCTGGCTAGCACTGGTGAAAGTCGTTACTGTCGTGACCTTTATCCTGCTTGGCCTACTCGCTATTTTTGGTGTAGTAAGCTACCAAGGACAGGAAACTGCTCCGCTATTCAGTAACCTGACAGCTCAAGGCTGGTTCCCAGAAGGTCTGTTCCCAATCTTCACCACCATGCTGATTGTAAACTTTGCATTCTCTGGCACAGAACTGATTGGTGTGGCTGCGGGTGAAACCAAAGATCCTGCCAAAAATGTACCAAAAGCGATTAATACTGCAATTTTCCGCTTACTGATTTTCTTTGTAGGTACGATTATTGTGGTGACTTCCCTTCTTCCGCATCAGGAAGCAGGTCTGGCAGCTGAAGGTGTCAGTAGCAGCCCATTCGTGACAGTATTCCAGCATATCGGTATTCCTTATGCCGAAGATATTATCCGCTTTGTGATTATCACAGCATTGCTATCTGCTGCTAACTCAGGTCTATTTGCTGCATCCCGTATGATGTGGTCATTGTCTTACAGTAAACAGTTACCAGCGGTATTTTCACGCCTAAATGCGCGTGGTGTACCTTATATTGCAGTCATTGTCACCATGATTGGCGGTATGCCTGGTTTGCTGTCTGAACAGTTCGCACCGGAAACTATCTTCACGAACTTGCTAGGTATTGCAGCATTTACCATGGTAGTGGTCTGGATGAGCATCTGTCTCAGCATGTTCAACTTCCGCCGTGAATGGTACAAACAGGGTAAAACAGCGAAGGATCTTGATTTTGCTGCGCCATTATTCCCGATCGTACCGATTCTGGGTTTTCTGTTCTGTCTGATTACCTGTATCAGTATGGTGTTTGATCCGAGCATGCGTATCAGTTTCTTTGGCTGTCTGGTATTTATTGCACTGTGCTATGCCAGCTACTACAAGTTCTATCACAAAAATGCTTAAACATTAAAATGACTAAAAGAGCAGCTTCGGCTGCTCTTTTTTATTTATACTGAAAATGTTCTAGGCAGCCAGCGTGGTGTGTCGATGAAAATTATTTATATTCATGGCATGAATAAGCAGAAATTTAGCTCTGCGTCCCTGCGTCAACGTTGGCTGAGTTTGCTAAAACATGGTCTGGAACAGTCGCATCAACAAACACGTTTTGCCTACCTCAAACGGCATATCCGTATCCCTTTTTATGGCGACTTACTGTCACGTCATCATTTACATAATGTGCTAAATGCCAGCACCTTAATGCCGCAAGACTGGCCTCGCTTTCCTTTCCAGTATCCAATTAAATCCCAGCCACCACCCCATCTCAATCAATATTCACCTGAAATTTGTGAAATTCCCGAGCTAAAGGTTGAGGATGCCATGACCTTTAACCAGAAGCTGCAGTTTATTAGTACATTAAGCCGGAATACTCTATTACGGGATTTTGTGATCTTACTGAATCATTTCCCTCGCCTGCATGATACGCTGATCAAAAAATTTCTGATTGAAACCTATTCTTATCTGGCAAATTCCACATTCATGCAGCAGGTGCATCAGCGAATTGGCCAGCAACTGCATGGCGATAAACCCTGTATCCTAATGGCTCATTCTTTAGGAAGTGTGATTGCCTATCATTATCTGCTTTTGCACCCGGAACTGAATGTACAGCGTTTTATCAGCATGGGATCACCAATGGCTTTCCGGGTCATTCAGGAACATTTGCCCCAGCCTGTTCATCGGCCAAAAGCTATTAAAGGTGACTGGATTAATTTTTATTGCAGTGATGACTTTTTAACTGCCTTTCCATTATCAGAACCGCCTTTTCAGTTTCAGCCAGCGATTATTAATCAGGAGATTCGTACTTCGATTTATCATCCGCATGATATTGATGGCTATGTCCAGCATCCAGAAGTCATCAAAGCCCTGCTGGAAATGCTCTAAAAAGCATCTTAATTTACAGATTTAATTTTAATATTTCCTTTGTACTATTTTTCTGCTGAGTAAAATTCTTTATTCATACCTACTCATTTTGTGGTTTATTTATGACTCTTTTATAAATATACATATGTCTGTTAATTATTGTTTTATCAAAGATAATTTACACATTAACACCACAAAAAGCGCTGCTTTTGCTACGTTAATATTTTCTATACTGTAAATATAATTCTATCGAACTCAGTGGGGTGTCGATGAAAGTTATTTTTATTCATGGAATGAATCAGCAACATCATAGCGCTGCCTCCATCCGGCAGCGCTGGCTACATATACTTCAAAAAGGGATGCGTAAACATCAACAAGATGCCAGATTTAGTTATTTAAAACGTCACATTCGTATTCCATTTTATGGCGATCTGCTTTCACGTTATAACGTCCGTAATATTCTAGAAGCTGGCACCCTGATGCCCCAGGAATGGCCTAGCTTTCCTTTTCGCAAGCCTACTCAACCTCAGCTTCCCGCCCCTGTTCCACGTCCTGGTTGGCGTAGGCCCACAATTACCGATTTCGCCCAACCCAGCCCAAGTGATACCATGGATTTCAGACAGAAATTCAATTATTTTACCGCCCTCGGCAGGAATGTGGCGCTTCGGGATTTTGCCTTATTACTCAATTATTTTCCCACTCTGCATCGCACTCTATTGCAGAAATTTCTGATTGAAACTTATCTTTATCTCGATAACCCTGATTTCATGAGGAAAGTGCATGAACGGATTGCCCGACAACTGAGTGGTCGCAAACCCTGCATTGTCATTGCCCATTCTTTAGGAAGTGTGATTGCCTATAATCATCTCATCCAGCACCCTGAACTGAATGTACAGCGTTTTATTACTTTAGGTTCGCCATTAGCCTTTCAGGTGATTCAATCCAGCTTGGCACAGCCGGTGGTACGACCTAAGGCAATTAAAGGCGACTGGATCAATTTCTACTCAACGGATGATTATCTCACCGCCATTCCGCTTACCGAACCGCCATTCAAGTTTGAACCTGAAATCATCAATCATGGCATTCGTACGCATATTCACCGTCCACATGATATTACTGGCTATTTACTGCATCCTCAGGTTGTTGAAGCCATTCTGGAATTGCTTAAAAATCCGGCCTAAATCCTGCATTTTTCAAGTATTCTGCTAATATTGTTTTAAATTTATGCACTCAAAAGAAAATTTCCAAAAAACTCTGGAAAAGCGTTTGACACCCCCCTGTTTTCACCCTAATATACGCCCACCTCTGAAACGTCCCTATCGTCTAGAGGCCTAGGACATCGCCCTTTCACGGCGGTAACCGGGGTTCGAATCCCCGTAGGGACGCCAATTTCAGAAGTAATATTTTATTAAGTCCCTATCGTCTAGAGGCCTAGGACATCGCCCTTTCACGGCGGTAACCGGGGTTCGAATCCCCGTAGGGACGCCATTACTTTAGATCAAAAGTTCTGGTTTAAAATATCACTTCTACATTGTCCCTATCGTCTAGAGGCCTAGGACATCGCCCTTTCACGGCGGTAACCGGGGTTCGAATCCCCGTAGGGACGCCATATTCGAGATGGTTAATTTAATTAACTTCTCATAAAAAAGCCCAAGCATGATGACTTGGGCTTTTTTATTATTTGTTTTTTTGCTTGTTCCTTCATTCCTGTTTTTAACGTTTGATCAAATTGTCTCGATTGCAATTTTATTTGTTTATAAATAATTCATTCAAAAATCTTATTCTTTTACATTTCTCTTCAACTCGTTATCCATTCATTTTCATTTACAGCAATCGCACTATAAATCCGAACAAAAAATCAACACCGGTGGTATAAGCATGCCGTTAAGGTAGAAAGCATAATATATCTGCAAGGATCAGATTATGTTCGTCAGTACAAAGTTAAGTTCGCCTGAATCATCTATTAAAAATTATAATCATCAATTTAATAACTTTAAAGATTGGGTCAACTTCTTTCAAGATCAACAGATTTCGACGGCAGTAAAGACCGAACAGGCTGAGAACTATTTAAGAGATTTAATCCAGCAAGTTGATGTGGCTGGATTGGAATGGCTGAATCAACCCAGACATGTAGAGCAACATTTTCTTGAACAGCACCACCAAACCTGCGCAATCTTCCAGTCTTATGTAGAGCGGCGTAGACAGCAGCAAGGACGTGAATACTTTCCGACTGTGTCACATGCATTTGAGTTCCTGGCCAAAGTCGCACCTGTAAAACTGGTAGACGGCTCATGGCTGTATTCAACTGTGCAAAACTGGAATCGTCCGGAAACCAAAGACCTGATTTATATCTATCTGGAAGAACTAGGCATGGGTCATACCCGTGCCAATCATGTCACCATGTATCAGGACTTGCTGAATCATTATGAGCTGAACAGCTATGCTGAGCAACTGGATGCCAGCTATTATGAACAAGCAGCCGTGCAGCTGGCTTTGGCCTATGCGCCGCCAGAATATCTGCCGTTAGTCATTGGTTTCAATCTGGGTTATGAGCAGCTGCCCTTACACCTGTTAATTACCAATTATGAATTATCTGAACTCGGTCTTGATCCACATTATTTCAATGTACATATTACTATTGATAATGCTCACAACGGTCATGCACAAAAATCGCTGCAAGCGTATTTAGATCAGTATGCACTCGCTGAAGATCCTGTTCAGTATTTAGACCTGATTAAAAAAGGTTATGTGCTGAATGACATTGGTAAAAGTTCTACCCAGATCATCAAGCAACTGGATACCGAAAAACTGGCTTTGAAAGTGTTTCAGAACAAAGCGCTGATTGGACAATATATCCATAACCAGAAATGCCAGTTTAGTGGCAAGACCATTAATGAATGGTTATCCGATCCGGCACAGATTGCAGACTTCTTGAAAGTCATGATTGAAAAAGGCTGGATTGTAAAAGATGCACCTGTAGAACAAAGCCGGTTCTGGAAAATGATTGATGATCCAGATGGCAAAATGTTTGGTGTATTTAATGCGACTGAAAAACAGATTATTAAAGACTGGATTCAAGGTGAGACTTTTGCCGCTCGTCTGTCATCACGTAGCAGATCTCAAGTTCATAACCAGATGGAACCGGTATTGAACCGTATTGACCAGCAACAGATCCATCAGCTGAAAAGCCGTCTGAATCGCTGCGCTGCTGCCGAACAAAAGATTGATTTATTGATTCCTTACGTGGCACCGCATATGCATCATCAGGAAGTGGGCTTGTGGGCAACACGTCAGCTTTCTCAGTTGCTCTTCCCTTTTCAGACTCAAGCCATGACTTATTCTTAAAAAGGTCATTCATAAAAAAACAGGGCATTTTATATGCCCTGTTTTTGCTTCAATGCATTATACAAATTAAGCCGATTTACGTGAATTGATCTGACCTTTAATCACAGCTTTCACATTACCTTTTACGTAATTTAAAAATACCTTTAAAGGCGACAGTTTTGGATTTGGTCGATTACCTTTGGCAATTTCTTTAAATTGTGCGGCATACCAGATGATTTCCATAATCGCCATTTTATCGATCATTGGAATACCGGTTTTAATTTTCTCAACTGCATAACGTACATCCTGTCCAGCCACCAGACGGTTACCCAGATCAGGCTCGACCGCAAATGGACGTGCAATACCGACAAAATCACATGCGCCGCTGTCAAGGGCTGCATTCATACCCACTGCGGTACGGAAGCCCCCCGTCACCATTAAATAACAATTAACTTCCTGACGGATCTTTTCGGCAAAATCGAGGAAATAGGCTTCGCGGGCAACCGTTGATGCTTTACGTTTCTCTGCTTTTACTCCGGCCATTGCAGGTGCTTCATAGGTTCCGCCAGAAACTTCAATCATATCGATCCCGACTGCATCCATCGCCTTAAAGACATAAATAACGTCTTCTTCACTAATGCCACCGCGCTGAAAGTCTGCCGAGTTTAATTTCACTGAAATGATAAAATTCTCTGAAGTTGCTGCACGCACTGCCTTATAAGCCTCTAGCAAGAATCGGCTGCGGTTTTCAATACTGCCACCCCACTGGTCTTGACGTTTATTGGTCAGGGGCGATAAAAACTGGCTAATTAGATAACCATGCGCCCCATGTAACTGCACGCCTTCAAATCCCGCCTTTTCGCAAATGGCAGCTGAAGTCGCAAAGCGCTGGATAATATCTAAAATTTCATCTTCACGCAGTTCACGTGGCGTACCGAAACTCATCGCCAGTGCCGGACTAAAAGGCACAGCTGAAGGCGCTACGGTTTCTTTATTCAAGCCTTTCGGGCACTGACGTCCAGGATGAGACAACTGTACCAGTTGCACCATGCCATGACGTTTGCCGACATTCGCCCAAGCTTTTAACTTTTCCAGGTCACGTTCAGTTTCTACTACCACTACACCGGGTTCATTCTTGGCACGAAAATCCACCATGACATTACCCGTAATCGCACAGCCTAAACCACCTTTGGCCCAAGCTTCATATAACTTTAAATGGGCCTGATTGGGTTGGCCTGCATCATTGGCCAACGCCTCACTCATGGCACCTTTAATGATACGGTTTTTAAACTGGGTATTACGGATCTGGATGGAATCGGCTAATTGTGTCATGTACTTTCCTGAAATGTTTATCTTATTTTGTATGTGTTATAACCTAACTTGCCATAATTGACAATTCATATTGTCAAATGGATACAAATTTTATTTGTAGATATTAAATCAGTCTTAAAAAATCATTTTAAATTTTGGGATCGAAAGCATCCCGGATGGCTTCACCGATATAGATGAGTAAAGACAAGACAATGGCTAAAGTCAGAAACCCGGATAAAGCCAACCACGGCGCATTGAGATTATTTTTACCCTGCAGTAATAATTCACCTAGAGAAGCGGTTTCGGGTGGCAAACCATAACCTAAAAAGTCCAGTGCAGTTAGTGCGCTAATATTGGCAGTCAGCATAAAAGGTAGTTGTGACAGGCTGGAACCCATCACATTGGGTAAAATATGCCTGAACATGATCCGGCCATGCCCTGCACCAATACTTTTCGCTGCCCAGACATATTCCAGATTTCTGGCCCGTAAAAATTCAGCGCGCACCATCGACACCAGTGTTGTCCAGCCAAAAAATAGCATGATCACAAATAGCCAGTAAATATTCGGACTAAACACACTGACCAGAATCATGACCATAAACAGCATCGGCAGGCTGCTCCAGACCTCAAGTGCACGTTGCCCGATCAGGTCAATCCAGCCACCATAATAGCCTTGAACTGCACCGACCAGCACACCTAATCCTGCCGACAGCAAAGTCAGTGCAAAGCCAAACAGCAAGGAAATACGCAAGCCATATAGAATCCGTGCCAGCACATCCCGTCCCTGATCATCGGTCCCCAGCCAATTTTGTTGGCTTGGTGCTGAAGGCACTGGAATATCGAGTGTCAAATTGGGTGTGTCATATGCAAAACGGATCACTGGCCAGATTGCCCAGCCTTTGGCATTAATCAGCTGCTGTACCGCAGGATCCTGATACTCGGCTTCAGTTTCAAAGACACCACCAAAAGTCGTTTCAGGATATGACTTTATTACTGGCAAATAATAGGAATCCTCATACTTGATCAGTAAAGGCTTATCGTTAGCGATCAGCTCAGCACCAAGTGACAAGATAAAAATAATGATAAAGGCAATGAAGCAGGCAAATCCGGTTTTATTATTTTTAAAACGTTGCAGACTGGCGCGTAGCATTGGTGACATTATTTTGACCCTCGTGAATCAAAATGGATCCGGGGATCAATCACCCGATACAGCACATCACTGATCAAACGCAGCACCAAGCCCAATAAGGTAAAAATAAACAAGGTTCCAAAAATGACCGGATAATCCCGCTGCAGAATCGCTTCAAATCCCAGCATGCCCAAACCATCCAGATTAAAGATGATTTCAATAAACAGGTTCCCGACAAATAAAATACCGAGCAAAGCTTCTGGCAATCCAGCGATCAACACCAGCACTGCATTGCGCAGTACATGCCGATAGAGTACTGCCCTTTCCTGTAGTCCCTTCGCTTTTGCTGCCAGTACATAGTGTTTACTGAGTTCTTCCATAAAGGAAAATTTCACCAGATAAGTCAGCCGTGCAAAACCACCGAGTACCATAGCCAGTAGCGGCAAAGCCATATGCCAGAAATAATCCTGAATTTTTCCAAAGAAAGATAATTCATCAAAATTTTCCGAGCTTAATCCTTGTAAAGGAAACCATTGCAGATAGGAACCACCTGCAAAAAATACAATCAGCAAAATGGCAAAGATAAAGGCTGGAATGGCATAGCCCACAGCCAGCAGCAAAGACGTCGTTTGATCAAACAGACTGCCATGCTTTTTGGCTTTCTGGATGCCAAGAGGAATAGAAACCAGATAAATGAGCAAGGTACTCCAGAAACCTAGAGACAGTGAAACTGGCAGTTTTTCCCAGATCAGTTCAGTCACAGCTTGGCCTTTAAAAAAGCTCTGGCCCAAATCAAACTGAGCATAGCTTTTTAACATTTCCCAGAACCGTAAATGAACCGGCTGATCAAATCCATATTGAATCTTGATCTGTTCCAGCATTTCAGGGGTCAGGCCTTGCTGTCCCTGATATTGTAAGCCACCGATCGCCAAATTATTTGCATGCTGTGCCTGATAGATAGCCTGTTCCACTGGACCACCCGGTGCAAGCTGAATCACCACAAAATTGATCAGTAAAACCATCAATAATGTCGGAATCATAAGAAGCAAACGTTTGACGATATAAGTGCTCATGGCACTCCCCAAAGCTGAAAACCTAGCGATATTTTAAGTACGGTGCCACTTGTCTGGCTTTAGCTGTATCCACCCACCAGTAATCAATACCCGCAGAAAGCTTGGGCTTGATCTTGGGCTGCCGATACATATTCCAGTAAGCATACCAGTATTCACCCGTACCATAGGTCGGAATATGATAATAACCGGCTCGCAATAAACGATCTAAAGCTCGGGTACTATAAATCAGCTGCTCCCGGCTTTGTGCCTGAACCACCTGATCAATTACCCGATCAATCACCGGATTTTGAATACCGGCATAATTATAATTGCCAGGCTGACGTGCCGCCTCACTGCCCCAAAACTGTTTCTGTTCCTGCCCCGGTGTCAGCGATTGCGGCATGGTATCCATAATCATATCAAACTGATAATTTCTTAGTCGCTCATAATACTGAGCCGTTTCCACCATCCGAATGTGAGCCTGAATTCCTAAACGTTTCAAATGCCGTAGATAAGGCATCAGATGACGCTGCTGTTCAGCCTGATGCAACAGAAATTCAATCTGTACAGGTTGACCTTGAGCAGTCACCAGTTTCCCCTGCTGATAACGGTAACCGGCATTCAATAAAATTTGTCGCGCCTGTAATAAATTTTTGCGGTTAAACCCGGAGGCATCTGATTGCGGATAATGCCAATCCTGTAATACCGCCTGACGTTGCACCGGATGCAATTTTAATAAATTTGGCTGTAATATTTCCAGCTCCTGAGCACTCGGCTTGCTTGTAGATGCCAGTTCACTATTACTAAAAAAGCTGTTCAGACGCTGATATTCTCCATGAAACAAGGCTTTATTTAGCCATTCAAAATCATAGGCCAGAGTTAAAGCTTGCCGGAAGCGAATATCAGCAAAGGGCTGACGTCGCGTATTAAAAATCAGGCTTTGGGTTGGAATCGGATTGTGATGGAGAAAACGATAGGTTTTGATTTGGCCTTGCTGTACCGCAGGAAACCGATAATCACTTACCCAGCGGTTGACCTGTTTTTCCTCATGCAGCGTAAACTGGCCAGATTTAAATGCCTCAAACTTGATTTCCGGACTACGGTAATAGTGATACTGTATGCGATCAAAATTATAACGCCCACGATTGACCAGCAGATCTTTGCCCCAGTAATGAGGATTACGTTTATAGGAAATACTACGTCCTGCATCAATGCGTTCAATCACATAAGGCCCAGAACCCAAGATCGGTTTCAGGTTAATGTCCTTGAAGTTGCGCTTTTGCCACTCCTGCTGAGAATAGATCGGCATTTGCGTCACAATCATCGCCATTTCCGGATTATGGCGAGATTTAAAACTAATCTTAACTTTTGAAGGTGACAGGACTTCGGTTTTTTTAATATCTGCCAGATACATCTGCAAGCCGAAATTAGACTGGGTCTGGTACAGATCAAAACTGTATTTCACATCCTTAGCCGTCACTGGCTGACCATTACTGAATCTGGCTTTAGGATTTAAATGGAAAATAATATAAGCGGTCTGCTTTGGGTCAAAACTGACTTTCTCCGCCAGCAAAGGATAATAGACGCCGGGTTCATCCAGGGATTTTGACATGAGGCTGTCAAAAATATAATTAACCCCTTCAGTGACATTCCCCTTACCATTCATACTGTTCAGATTATCAAAACTGCCATCGGCTGCTTGAATCAGGACACCACCTTTGGGCGCTTGCGGATTGGCATAAGGCAGAGATTTAGCCTGTGCATATTTGGGTACACTATGCAGTGCAATATAAGGCGTCGTAATGACTGCTGCCCCGCTGGAACTGATGATCCAGGGGACAGCAAGAATCCATAAGATATGGACGGGATTAAACAATTTCACGATCCAGAAATTAGTTTGGAACCTTAATCACATCACCAATACGCAATTGAGTATTGGGTTTCAGTTCATTCATTTCTGCCAGTTCATTGGTTGCCATACCATAACGGGATGCCAGGCCGATCAAGGTATCGCCACGCTTCACCTTGTATTCAGTGACAAGTTTTGGAAGCTGAAGCGTTTGGCCCACACGTAAACCGGCACGTGGACTAAGATTGTTCAGGCTCGCCAGATCAGTAACGGGTACTCCTACACGATTGGCAATCGCAATCAGAGATTCCCCGGATTTTACCGTATAGGATTCTGTCGCCTTAGAAGATGCAGATTTTGTTGCGACTTTCACTACCGGCTCTTTTTTGGCGATCTGAATATCTTCATTAATTTTTAAACGCTGTCCAATCCGCACATTGCTATTGGTATTCAAACCATTCAAGTCTGCCAGATAACGTAATTGCAGATGATATTGGCGGGCAATCGAGCTTAAGGTTTCACCAGATTTCACGATGTGAGTATCTGATTTAACATTCTTTTCCTGAGTCTCGGTGACCACTTCCTGCACAGGTTCAGGACTGCCAGATAATTTTAGATGCTGACCCACACGCAGATTGGCACTACGGGAAATATTGTTCAGGTTAGCAATTTGATCCATCGACAGATTATATTTTGCTGCAATCCCGGTCAGTGTATCACCCGATTGAACCGTATAACTGTCAGGAACCTGACTACCAGCTGGAATCTTGATGGTTTGACCAATGCGTAAGCCGCTGTTTGCAGACAGGCCATTTAACGCAGCCAGTTCAGATACCGTCAATTTACTTTGATTGGCAATGCTGTACAGGGTTTCACCACGTTTGACCTGATAGTTTTCTGTTGGCGTATGATCAACCTTAACGTTCTCAAACTTCTGTTCGACTTTTTCGGTTTTCTTACTGCTCGCAGTCAGTTCTTCAACTTCATTAAGAGGAACATTAATCTTCTGTCCGACCATCAAACTGCTACCCGCAGTTAAACCCGGAGTTAGTGCAGCAAGTTCTGCATTCGACAATGCGTAGCGATCTGCAATCAATTTCAGATACTCACCACGTTTAACGGTATAGGACTTGGTCTGAACTTTGGCAGTTTCGGCTTTTTTACTGTCTTCAGCTTTCGCTTTGCTGGCACTTTCTTTCAGGGAAAGCTTTTGCCCAACAAATAAACCGCTGGTCGTACTCAGATCATTATAATCAGCCAACTGTTTAACGCTCAGGCCGAACTGGCTGGCAACGCTGGTCAAAGAATCATTGGCCTGAACCACATAGCTTTCCGGTTTCTCTTTAGCTTTCGGTGCTTCCTGCACGGGCTTGGCATCATAGAGATAAATTGTGGTGCCCACATATAATGTAGAGTTTGGATCAATCTGGTTCCATTTCGCGACATCACGCCAGTTCACGCCATTTTTGGCTGCAATCAATGCCAGGTTATCACCCGGTAAAACCTTATAGGTACTGCGCTTACCTTTCGGTGCCACAACCACGACTTCTGAATCAGTCTTGACATAGTTTTTGCCCTGATTGAGTCGAGCTTCAACTGAATCTGCACTGGTGTTTACAGCGACTTCTTTCGGATATGAGAATCCTTTGGTCAGCTCCTTGCCCTGCTGCTCGGCAATAGACTGACTGGTCTGAATTGCAGTCAGTTTAATCTTGCCATCATAAGGGTCAACAATTTCTGTACCTGCAGGTGCCAATGCTTTGAGCTCTTCAATGACCTGTGCCTGTTCAGCTGCAGTCGCCACAGGTTGTAAAAGCTCATCCACGGTCTTATTAATTTCTTCTGCTGACACCACTTTCTGGATTTGCTGACGTTCAGCTGCGGTAATTGGTGGCTCGACCTGGATAGGCTTCACCGAAGCAACTGGCGTCACAGCAACCGGAATACGTGGCGCGCTTGGAATAGGCAATTCACTTTTTGCAGCAAATTCAGCAAGTGCTTCGGAACCACGTGGTGTGCTGACCCGTTTGGTGGTTTGTGCAGTTAAATTTGGTGTCGTCGTGGTAGAAATTGCTGCTGGTGTAGTCGTAGTTGGTTTAGATGTTGTTGTCGTAGTTGGAGCTTTGGTCGCTGTTGCAGTCTTAGCAGTCGTAGTGGCAAGCACCGGTGGTGTCTGCTTGGCAGGTACGATGGTGGTACTGGTTGATGCTGGTGCTACAGCTGGCTTTGGAGCTACTGTAGTGGTCGTTTTAGGCGAGTTACTGACAGTACCTGCCCATAAGCCGCTTGAGCTAGATTGCAATTTTTTCAGTTTTTCATCTATCGATGGACTTAAGTCAGCCGGAATCAAAATACGGCGTGGACTTTCCGGATCAATACGGTCACCACGATGTCCCGGGTTAAGCTGATACAGTTCAGCACGACTTAAACCGGTAATCGATGCAATCTCATTTAAATTGGCTGCACCGACAGTCACTTCACGGAAGTGAGGACGGTTGGCAATCGGTGGCAAACTCACACCATAAGTACCCGGATTTTTCACAATCTGCGCAACTGCCAGGAAACGCGGCACATAGTTCATGGTTTCCTGAGGCAGTTTCAAGGACCAGTAATCGGTAGGTAAACCTGCGGCCTTATTACGGTTAATCGCCTGCTGGATACGGCCTGGACCGGCATTATAAGAGGCCAAAGCCAATTCCCATGAACCAAACTGGTTATATAAGCTACCCAAGAATTCATAAGCCGCACGGGTCGATTCCACCACATCACGACGGCCATCGTAAAGTGAGGTTTGTTTCAAACCATAAATACGGCCGGTACTCGGAATAAACTGCCATAAACCTGCCGCTGCTGCACTACTGGTCGCCGCCGGGTCATAAGAACTTTCAATAATCGGTAATAAAGCCAGTTCCGTAGGCATGCCACGACGCTCTGCTTCTTTCACCGTATAATAGAGATAACGTGATGCACGGGCACTCAGGCGGTCCAGATACGGCTGACGGGAGATAAACCAGCCACGCTGTGCATCAATACGCGGATTCCAGGTATTCAGATCCATCTTGAAACCCACGGTCATCCGTTTCCAGATATCACCATGCTTCAAAATCAGTAAGCGATCACCTTCAACCGCACGCATATCCGTTGCAGAAAGTAAACCTTCCAGCCCATCCAAACTGCTTGCATCTAGATATTGTGAGCCAACCTGCTTGCTTGACGCTTTCTGGGTCGCACTTTGTGTAGAAGAACAGCCCGTCAGTCCCAAGGAAGCGAGTGCCGTTCCAAGTACAGAAAATTTTAAAAATGCTGGTAATGCGGGCTGCCACAAAATTGCGGTTGGTTTATACATAAAGAAATCCAAACAATTCGTATATAAATTTATTTTTTAGATATGCCATTGTAGTGAAGCATGTCGTGGACACAAGGCATTAATTTACCCCGATTTCACGTTAAATGTTACAAGAAATTAAAAAAACTGGTGCATCTAGACGCATCAAGCGTATTTGCGTTATACAATATCCGCTTCAGCAAGTTCTTTTTTGATCGGATTTTAATTTATGTCTCACACTATCACGCTATATGTTGATGGCGCCTGTCGCGGCAACCCGGGTTTAGGCGGTTGGGGTGCGTACATAATTACCGAACAGAAGGAACACAAAATTTGCGGTGGCGAAGATCATACCACCAATAACCGCATGGAGCTGACCGCGGCGATTGAAGGCATCCAGTTCTGTCCGAAAGATGCCAAGCTGGTCATTTATACCGATTCCAATTATGTCAAACAAGGCATTACCGAATGGATTCATGGCTGGAAAAAGAAAAACTGGAAAGACGTTAAAAATCCGGATCTATGGCAAAAACTGGATGCCACCTGCCAAGGTCGGGATATTGAATGGCACTGGGTAAAAGGCCATGCTGGACATCCTGGCAATGAAATGGCCGATCAACTGGCCAATCAGGGCGCAGATGAAACCTTAAAAAAATCCAAATCAGTGACTGCAATCACTGAAAATAAAAAAAAATCTGAACCTGACTGGCTTCTAGACGACCCTTTCGGGCTGGATCTTGTCGATAGTGAAGAAGAACTCGAAGAGAGCATGGAAATGGCTGAAGAAGAAATGGAACAGACTGAAAATTTGGAAACAACTGAAAATACCGATGAGTCCGCTTCAGTCACTTCAGATTCAACCGAACTACATCCGCAAATTGTGATTACACCGCCGACCTTAGAGCTGCATGGCCCCCGTCAATTGATTCTGGATACTGAAACCACCGGTTTCTATTATCAGGATGGTGACCGGATCATTGAGGTGGGTGCGATCGAAATGATTAACCGGAAACTTACCGGCAGCTCAATCCATATTTATATCAATCCGAAAAAACCGGTTGGCGATTCGGTGAATGTCCACGGTATCACCGACGAGTTCCTGCAAGACAAGCCGCTGTTTGAAGAAATCTCACAGGTACTGTTTGACTATCTGCAAGGTGCCGAAATTATTGCGCATAACGCGACCTTCGATATGAACTTCCTGGATATGGAGTTCAAGCGGGCAGGCTTTGTCGCGCTTTCTGAAGTTTGTGAAGTGACCGATACCCTGGCAATGGCCAAATCCAAGCATCCGGGACAGAAAAACTCCCTGGATGCCCTCGTGCGTCGTTATGAAATTCCACAGCGTGACCGTACCTTCCACGGTGCCTTGCTCGATGCGGAAATTCTGTCCGATGTTTATCTGGCCATGACCGGTGGACAAGTCTCTTTTGATATGGATGCCCTGTCACATACCGAAGAACAAGGCGGCAGTTCAGGCACTGTAAAAATTGAAATTGAATTGCCTGTGATTCTTCCATCAGATGAAGAACTTGCCGAACATGAGAAATGGGTCAAACAATTTGAAGAAAAGCATGGAACGCCTTGCCTTTTTGCCAAATAAAATCTAAATTTCAAGCAGTAATTTCGCTTTTAAAATACAGTTCTTCAGTTATAGTAATTCCAAAGAGGCCCCGTCCGATAAAGCGGGGCTCATATATAGATAATACTCAAGGAAAGGTGCAGATCCATGTCTTACCAAACCTCTATACATTTTGATCCAACAGCTTTACTGATAATAAAAAATGAGGTTGATAACTCGATCAAGTTAGTCGAATCAGCAGTAAGCACCTTGGTAGAAGATCAGACTTTACCTTTTGGCATTGACGATGCATTAAATCAGTTCGAACAATGTGCACAGGTACTGGCACTGATTGATATGCCGAATCTGGCACAAATTGCACAATATTCAGCAGAACTGATGCGCAAGATTATGGGGAATCCGGCGCAGGTTAACACTCAGGATGTGATCGCATTGAGTGAAGGCACCACCATGCTGAAACGCTATATCGAATTTATCTGCTTGCGTGAAGTGAAAATTCCACAGTTCCTGCTCGATACCCTGAACCGTCTGGAACTTGCGCTTGGTAAACCATTAACCACTGAAGGTCAGCATATTGAACCTTTGCTTGATCTGATTACCCCAGACTTCCAGTTACCCCAAGTACCAGGTCTGGAAAAATCCAAATATGTGCAACGCCTGTATAAGCTGTCACTTAACAAACTGCTGAAACAGGAAGAAAGCGAGATGGACCTGCAAGCGATCAAACTGGTCGGTACTTATCTGGCAGGTCTTTCAGCAAATCATCCAAGCAAGCAATACTGGCATCTGGTGCATGTTGCTTTTGATAATATTGATCACCTGCTCATCAATGAACCACGTTTACGTACTTTAATCAGTATTGAACGCAACATGGCGCAGTACTTTAGTTCAGCCGACAGCTTCAAAGCCTCTCTGTCTGATCTGGCAAATGTATTGAGCTTATGTATTAGTCAGGAAGATGCAACTGCACAGCAAATCCGTAGCCAGCTGAATATTGGTGATGATCTACTGACAGATATGCAACTTCAGGTGTTCAGCCGTCACCTATATGGTCCGGACTTCGAAACCATGCATACCATTAGCGAACTGGTGACTGCGGAAATGACCCAGATCCGCAATGATATCGAATATAACTATCAGCACATGACACCTGAAAAAACTCAGGAACTCCAGACTCAGCTGAATAGCTTGGCCAATATCTTCAAGGTTCTGAATCTGAATGAAGCCTATCATGACTTAAACCGTCAGGCAGCTTCACTCAGCCAGGCAGATATTCTGAAAGATGAGTCTTTTGCCCAGCAGTTGATGAATGTGATTCTATCCGCGATGAACTCGATTGGTGTATTGGAACGCCATCATACTTCGAGCCGCTTGCAGCTACGTGTGAATAACATGAATATCTCACTGGATCGTCTGGATGAAGCACACAACGCTTTGTTAAATGAAACTAAAGCATTGATTGAATTGTCTAGCCAGATTCTGACTGATTATCTGCAGGATCAAGATCTGACCAAACTCGAACCTGTACCCATCCAGTTCTGTGAAATTGGCGGTGCTATGCTGTTCCTGAATGCTGAACATGTGAAAGCTGCATTCAATACAACTGCCCTGTTTATCAAAAACCGTATTGAACAGTCGGTTGCATTAACACCGGCAGAAATTCATCATGCGCTGGATGCATTGGCTAGTGCCGACATGATGATCGACAACTTAAAGAACAAACAGCCTGTATTACAGTCCATGTTTAAGGTAGCATTAGACAGTAGTGAGAAACTGAAAATCGTTGCCTAATGTCTAAAAAATTATCACTTGCTTATATTTTCCAGCAGCAACAGCTGCTGGTCGATCAACACTTTCAACTGCCTCAAGTTGAAGCTCTGGCAAGCGATTTGCTGCTGAATCCGGGTGATCAGGTGATTGCCCGTGATCTTCTTCCAGATGAGCCAATTCCTGAAGGCTTGCAACTGGTTCCAATCCGTCAATTATTACAGTTCTGGAATGTTCAGCAATTTGAACAGGCCAGCCGTGCTGTGCAACTACTGGAATGGCGCCGGAATCACAAGTTCTGTAGCCACTGTGGCACCCCGACTGAAGCCCATGCTGTTGAATATGCCATGGTTTGCCCAGCTTGCCATTATCGTCAGTATCCAAGGGTGCAACCTTGTGTGATTACTGTGATTACCCGCGGTGAAGATGAAATTTTGCTAGCTAAAAATGCACGTAATACCAAAAGCCAGATGTATGGTCTGATTGCCGGATTTGTCGAAGTTGGGGAAACGCTTGAAGAAGCGGTACGTCGCGAGACGCTGGAAGAAGTCGGCTTGAAATTGAAAAATATCCAGTATCTGGCCAGTCAGCCGTGGCCCTTCCCGAGTAACCTGATGATTGCCTTCAAAGCAGAATATACTGGCGGTGAGCTGCAATTGCAGAAAGAAGAAATTAGCGACGCGAAATTCTTTAAATTTGATCAGCTGCCGGAAATTCCATTTAAAGGCAGTATTGCCCATGCCATGATCATGCATGTGACTCAAGGTACACCGGTCGCAGATGATACCCGTAAATGGCTCTAAGGTTTTCAATTAAAAAAGCCCGGTTTTTATACCGGGCTTTTTTATGGGAATTACCACGATCACAGATCTTCACTTAAAAGCATCTTCTAGCGCCCACATCACACGCGGCTTTGTTTCAAAGAACCGGCTGAATAAGCTGGACAATGAACCAATCATTGTAATATGACCCAGTTTCGGAATGGTAATCAGCTCACTATGATTGCCATGGTCTTTTAAAACCCGGTCCAGATCCTGACTGTTGAAATGACCGACAATATTGTCCCGCTCTGCCATGAACAGATAATGTTTGGTGGGGGTATTTTCCACAAAATAATATGGCATCACCTGCTGATACGGAGTCGACTGGTCAAAAGCATCTGCACAGATCGGATCATCTTTATAGTCAAAATGATAAGGACCTGCCAGTCCAATAATGGCGCGGATCTGTTCCCGCTCAATCATGGCTTTTTGCGGATGATACAGAGCAGACATGACATTAAATGCCCCGGCTGAATGCCCCATTAAGACCAGATTTTCCGTAGAAACATTTAACTGGTCTGCATGCTGCTGCAAATGATTTAGCAATAAATGCAGGTCATTAATATAAATCGGGAAAATATGTTCAGGCGCTAGATGATAATTCATCACCACCACATCATAACCTTCTTTGGCAAAGGCCTCGCCAATGAAGTAGTAATCCTTTTTATCACCATGCAGCCAGGCACCACCATGGACAAAGACAATCAGGGGGCGATGCGCTAAAGGCTGATGACTTAAAAACAGATCAAAACGTTGACGAGCTTTTAAGCCATAGGCTAACTGAGTTTCAACACTATAACCCTGTTTGGGGGTTAAACGGTTCAGCGCATAACTGCCAAAATCATAAATCCGGAAATCTTTATAACGTTGTTGGACTTCAAGGATCTGATCTGACAGCTGCGTTTTAAATTGACCGATCTTATGGAACATCAGTCGGTTCAACTGTATCAGGATCAATAGCGACTGGAGTCTGTTCAACACCCGACTGTGCATAAGATGCAGGCGCTGCAAAATTCTGGTTAGTATTATAACCAGAACGCTGATCCACGTTGTCGATGAGCGTGACAATTTTCGTGATATTGCCCACTTGTTGCAGCACCTGATTTAGGTCATCAATTTCAGCACTGTTCAGACGTCCCATTACATACAGTACGCCATCTTCAGTATGTACATGCACTTTGCTGTCAGACACTACCGGTGCTTTCATAATCAGGCCACGGGTATTCGCCGTCACGGCGGTATCCTGCATGATAGTAGTGTAGCTGCTCTGGTTACCCACAGTAATAAAATTATGCACCGCTTTGACGTCACTCATGGATTTGACATTATCTTCTGCCAATTGCTTGAGATGCGCATCCGGCACCTGCCCGGTCAACAGGACATTGCCATGGAAGCTTTCAATATTGACCCTTGACTGTTTAAAACGTGAATCCAGTTTATAAAGATTAATTTTTGCAGTACGTACAATAGAAGAATCGATAAATACCTGTCCTAGCGTCCGAGCTCCATTTTCGATACCTACAGGAGCCGTACCAGTACCGCTAGAAATAAAGCTGGCACAACCCGATAAACTTGCGACACACAGCATTGTTATTGCAATACGCTTAACCACTCAGCAAGACTCCTTAATTTTAATCAGTCTTATTTCAATATAATAATCTGTTTTTTCAAGGCCAGATGTTCTTCATCATACTTGAACTTTCCCATGATGCTGCAAATTTTATCTGCCGCATCCGATCTTATTTTATTCAAAGATTAATAAACTCTTGATCAAAAGTAAAAGCATTTTCAAACCAGTGCAGATCATAAGGGTATTGAGAAAAATCATGCTGTATGGTTTTTGCAAAATACCGATTAAAATCAAAACAAATCACATCAAAACGATAGTAATAATGTGCAAACTGTGGATTTTTTTGAATAAAACATACAGCCGTTTGTAGGACTTTTCGTTGCTTGGCAGAGGAAACAGATTCATAAGCCAATGCATAACCCGTTTTAGCTCGTGCTTTTACTTCGACAAAGACCAGTTCCTGCTCACGCTGCATGACCAGATCAAGTTCACCATAGCGGCTATGCCAGTTTCTGGCAATGAGCTGAAAGTCTTGTTGTTGCATCAGTTGCGCAGCTTGTTGTTCTGCCCATACACCTAATTGTTTCTGCATCGCTGACTCTTATAGTGCCTTGAGACCTTTGGCACTCTGCTGAAAACAGGATGGTGTACGTTGTATGCCCTGATCCGATATCCGAATCATTCCAGTACGCCCCTGGAATTCAATATTGCGTATTTTTTTATTGTTTAAATAATACTGGGTGATTTGCCAGGCATCGCCACCAAAAGCAATCAAGCGCTGATAGGACATATTCACCGGTGCCTGTTGATGAGCCTGCATCACATCAGGCCAGTTAGCAAAATAAAGTACCGGCACATCGCAGAACTTGATGCCTCGTGGCGGAACATGCTGTTCATTAATTGCATTTGCGACTGTATAAATCCGTTTATGTCCTAAACCATGTAAGGATTCCAGCCAGTCTGCATTGCCAAGCAATAGTATCCCCTGCTTGCTCTTCAGAAAAAATGGCGGCTTCTCGATCATTTCCAGTTGCAGCTCACTCTGGCTAAGTAGTGACATTAGCAATAGTTCATGTTCTGACTCACTGCCCGGTTGACGCAGCACAAACAGTTGCTGAATCCCATCTAGCGCAATCTGCTTCTGTAATGCAGCTGCATCTTCTTTTTTCGACAGGCTAAATTGCCAGATATTTGGGGCCGTGAGGCTAGTTTCATTCAAACTCAGTGTACGAATCTTGGGTTTAGTCTGCACCAGCTGCTCTACATCCTGACGTGCCAGAGGGCCGATCACCATTTGCGTCTTTTTACTGACATGCTGTTTGAGTAACTGAGAGATTTTTTTCTGGTCTGAATTGACCCATTTCAATGGTACTTTCTGTCCGGACGCCGTATATGCACTGAGAAATCCTTGCTTGATACTCGAAGCGGCTCGCGCCAAGGGGCCGGTTTCAGGTAGAATAATCAGCACTTCCGCTTGTACGCTGCTGACGCAGGCCAGTAACCCCAAGCCCAGAATTTTGTTTTGAATCTTCCATTTTTTATTATTCGATTTATTCCACATGGAGAAACCTATGAGTGCTCAGTTATTTGTTGTTGCGACTCCAATCGGGCACTTAGATGATATTAGTTATCGTGCAATTAATGTATTGAAATCGGTGAGTCTTATTGCAGCTGAGGATACACGAACTTCTGCACAATTACTTAAACACTTTAATATTCAAACACCTTTGACAGCCTGTCATGAACATAATGAAAGCAACAAGATTGATCAGTTGATTCAACGCCTGCTCAATGGTGAAGATATGGCATTGATCAGTGATGCAGGCACGCCACTGATTAGCGATCCAGGATTCAAGTTTGTCCGTGCTGCGCAAGAACATAATATTCATGTGGTTCCTGTACCGGGTGCATGTGCTGCAATTGCCGCTTTAAGCGCAGTAGGTTTACCGAGTGACCGTTTCAGCTTTGAAGGCTTTTTACCGTCTAAACAAAGCCAACGACTCTTGACTCTGGAAAAACTGAAAGATGAAACCCAAACCTTAATTTTCTATGAAGCGCCCCACCGCATTTTGGAATGTGTTAAAGATCTGGCAGTGGTATTCGGTGCAGAACGTCCTGTCGGTTTTGCCCGTGAAATTACCAAGACCTTTGAAACTATCAAGAAAATGACACTGGGTGAATTAGTCGAATTTGTTGCCAATGACCATAACCAGCAAAAAGGTGAAATCGTACTGGTCATTGGCGGTTCTATCGAAGAAAAAGATCTGGATCAGGAAAAACTGGATAAATTGTTACTGCGTTTATTACAAGACCTGTCTGTCAAAGCAGCTTCACAGCTGGCTGCTGATTTGACTGGAATCAAGAAAAAAATTGCCTATCAACGTGCTTTGGAACTAACCTCTGCCAACGATTAATTTTTCTTTACCCATAAAAAACACCACAATCAATGTGGTGTTTTTTTATTTACTAATATTGAGTGCAATTATTCTCTTGCAACGGATTCATCAGCTGGAACTTCAGTAATACGGCCACCGCTTGCCAGAAAAGCCGCAATTTCATCTTCAAGTGCCTGACGTTTTTTCTGCTTAGCAGTTACAGTCAAAGTTTCAGCTTCTAATACGTCTGTATCATTTACAACTTCTTCGCTACTTGCAGCACCTTTTTCTGCTGCTTTTGCTTCATCGTCGTCGATTACAGGATCTTCTACATCATCATAATCATTTACGTCTGTCATTTTGCTCTCCCCACAAATGGCTTCGCTTTTATCTATTAAACCAAGCTTTAAATTAACTGAAATTTAGCAATCTCTTTGGTCTTCGCCTAGCCCTAATTTTCAAAAAATCGTATCTTTTTTAAACAAAATGGTTACTCTTTATAGATGTTTGTTTAAAAAATTTACATTCGGCCGCTAGGCTGAATAACGTGTATCTTTGAGTAAACTTAAACCATTCGCCTGAGCCATAAATGCATCTTTCAGGACTGTCTGTTGCTCGACCTGTTTCAGCCCGAAATTACGTGCCCACACCACTGGGAAAAGCTCTGTAGTTTCCATCCAGCCAATCGCCGACATGCTATGCATCATCGCATCATTCTGGCCTTTACGGCGATGCTCATAACGTTTCAAGGTCTGTTCATGGGCCCACACTCCACGCGCTTTGTCATGCAGCAACACGTCACAGAGTACGGCAGCATCCAGACAGCCGATATTAACCCCTTGTCCAGCGAGCGGATGAATCACATGCGCAGCGTCACCAATTAGTGCCAAGCCATCTTGTACATACTGCTGTGCAGCACGAGCTTTGAGTGGGAATTTCGCTCGTGCTGTCGCTTCCAGCACTTCACCCAGCATATGATAGCTTTCACGGGTCAATAGTTGAGTGAAGTCAGCATCTGATAGCGCTGCATACTCATCGGCATAATCATCAGGTAATGTCCAGACTATGGATTGCCAGTGGCCTTGCTCTTCTTCTTTAAGACTCGCCATTGGCAGATAAGCCAAAGGACCAGTTTCCAGAAAAATCTGACGGGCCACATGCTGATGTGGCTGGGCTGTTCTAATTGCGCAGCTGATTCCGGCCTGTTTATAGTCCAGTACATCGATATCGATAAAGGCTTGCTCGCGCACAAAGGAGTTCGCGCCATCTGCGCCAATGACCAACTTAGTTTTGAGCTGGGTGCCATCTGCCAGATGAATGATCCAAACATCTACTCCACGTTCAACCCGGTTAACTTTGACCTGTGTGCGGTAATCTTGCACCTCTTCAAGCATCTTTTGCTGGATGGCCAGATTCAGAATACTCGGTTCCACCATTGAGCCTAGCGCCTGCTCTACAGAAGGTGTTCTTTCTGAAGAATGACCAAAGTTAATTTCACCATAGCCATTTTTATTCCAGACCTGCATTCCAGTATATGGCTGCTGGCGTGCAAGTTTTTCCCACACACCTACGGTTTTTAATAAATGAATAGTCGCCTGACTTAGCGCCAAAACCCGCGGATTGGCTACACTTAAAGTTTTGTCTGCATCCAGAATAGGCGCAGCATCCAGAACAGTCGCTTGCACACCACCTTGAGCAAGTAATAAAGCGGTCAAGCCACCTACTAGTCCACCACCAACAATGACAACATCTAATACATCAGAACTTGGATTCAGACTCATGCTTTTAACCCCATGGCATAGTTAGCGACCAGTGGCTTGATACCAGGAATGGTATCAAAAGCAATCAGTCCGGTATTACGGATCAGTTTCAAGAATGGATTCTGGTTACTAAAACCACGGACTACAGAATCACAGAACTTGATCACTCTTTGCTGGTCATTCAAGCGGGATTTTTCATAGTCCTGTAATACTGCTGCATCACCTAAGTCTGCGCCTTGTGACTGCTGCTCTTTCAGGTAGCGCACCAGTACATGCGCATCTCGCATACACAGGTTGAAACCCTGACCCGCTACTGGATGAATCGTATGTGCAGCATTACCCATCAAGACCACTCGGCCCACAGCCTGTTTTTCTGCTAATACCTGGGACAATGGAAAACTGAAGCGCTTACCTGTTTTCTGGAATTTACCGGCACGATCGCCATAGGTTTCTTGTAAAGCGCTCAGGAAATGCTGATCATTTTCTTCACCCAGCCATTCTCCTTCTGTTCCTTTTTTCACAGGCCAGACCACAGAACGACGATATTCACCTGGAAGTGGTAATAAGGCTAAAGGTCCTAGGTGGCTAAAGCGTTCAAAGCCAACATGATTATGTGGTTTAGAAGTTTGAACGGTAGTGACAATAGCGACCTGATCATAATCATGTTCTGAAGCCCCAATGCCGAGCGCTTTACGACAGAAAGAATCGCGCCCATCAGCAGCAATCACCAGTTTGGATTGGAGTTTCAATAAAGCATCACCACGTTGTGCTTCAAGATAAGCAAACTCAGCATCTTGAGTCAGAGAGCTGACCTGAACCCCATCAATCAGTTCAATTAAAGGTTCTTTTTTGACTTGAGTTAATAGCACACGGCCTAGCCAGGCATTTTCAATCACCTGACCAAAACTTTCGACTTTTTCCTGTTCTGCAATTAAGCGCGCCTTACCAAAACTGCCCTGCTCAGTAATATTCACTTCAAGAATCGGCGTTGCATGTTCCTGCAAGGCATCCCAAAGCCCAAGTTCCTGATAAATCTGTACACTACGGCGTGACAAGGCACTATTACGTGCATCAAAACTGGAATGATAGGGTGCAAGATTTACATCATCATAATCTGGATATTTGATCGCTTCCAAAAGTTTGACTGCAATATTGGTTTTCGCCAACATTAGTGCGAGACTCAAGCCGACCATACCACCACCGACAATGATGACTTCTTGTTGCATGCTGTAATCCTTTCAATGGCGTACCTATATACATAGATACTTATAATCATGATAAATTTTATATTAGCCTAAAAAATTTCTTTTTTATAATAAATTAGGTAGCGGTTTCGAAGCGAAGTCTGCTTGTGGTTAATTTATAGCTAACCTCAACGGCCTACTTAAATTTTTCAAAATACAGAAGTGTCGTCTGCCTGATGAAAAGCAGAAGAATTTTGCACTGATTGTTAGGTTTAAAAGCTTGGCTTGGTATGAAATGATAAGGATGAGATCTGGATATATTTTTTTGAATTAACAATATTTATGTTTTTGAATTTATAAAATATTTTTTATTTAACTTATTTAAAGTAAATACTCATTTTAAAAAATCATACGATACAGGGCCAAAGCTTATATCGCATGATGATGTAAGGATTAACTTGCTTTCAATGTATAGGCATGGTCATTCAAACTTGCCAATATCTGAATAAATTGAGGAATGGTCTCGGCATTCAAGGTATAAGGATTGAATTCATCCAGATTATGTTCGGCAAAGAATCCAAGAATATCCTGATGGATATTGGCATATTTCATATGCCAGTCTGAGAAGAGTCGATCATTTACATCTTCAAAATACAGAACTTCACAATTTTTATGTCGAGGATCTTTCAAGATTTTTTTATAGAACAGATCTTCAATCTTGTTCCTATCTCCTTCCAGACATTGAACAAAGTAACCATTTCCATAATACAGAGCCCCAAAAATCGCATTACGTGAATTGAAATTCAACGCTTCTGTAAGAATATTGAATAGATCATTCATTGGATCTTCGCAGTCATACAACTTACTAACATATAAAAGTCTTGCGTCGCTCATTGTCTACCTCAATATTTTAGATTATGTACATTACTCAATATTTTTCCGTTTAATATATATAACTGATTTTATAAAAATTTTCTATGATCAGATACAAAATAATTTATCGAATAGTAAAATAGCTTGAAAAATAAAATGAATTTTTATATAAATTCAGCCACTTGCTTTGAACATGTATTTTTTAAATATTTCTATATTAAAAAATCTCAAAATTTTGCTATTTGAAATCTGCCATCAAGTATCAGTTTTTTTACTTTCAAAATACTCATGTAATTTGAGCACCAGTTATCTTTGCCAGAACATCAGCAAGCCAGCAAAAATGTAAATTAGCGATTTGTTCTCGATCAATAGTGCAAGTGCTACGAATGCGATAGCAAAGATGAAGGAACGGATTAAAGTCGCGCTGTTCAATTTAGAAACGACAGTCTAAGTCGAGCTCAAGTAACTTATTAAGTATGTACATTCTTCTCCTTCTCTTCTCATAATATTTTTTTTAAAGGGTAATTGTTTTTAATTTCTAAATGATACAAAAAACATGCCTATTTAATAATCAATTGTGTACTCTTTGACTTACAGCTATTCAAGTTCTTAACCCCTATTTTAGTTAAATGAATTTTCATATGATGATTTCATCAGGAACAGGGAGTTCCACATAAGAATAACAATAGATAAGCACAAGGACGGTAAGGTACGACAGGAGTTATACCAAGCTAACCAATACGCAGAACCCCGGTAGGATGCCGGGGTTTTTTATTATCTAATGATTAAAATTTGAACATAATACTGAGGTTTCTAAACAGAAATCTTAGCAATTACTGCTAAATATATTTTTCATTTATGTATAGAAAATTCCCAAATTTTGGTGTGAAGTGGATTATGTATACGTGATCTTTGAATTAATTCATAAATGTTTTCTGGAATTTATTTTATTAAGCTGAGCACTTTTACTTTTTATTAAAATTTTGAAACAAATTTTAGGCGGGTTAATAAATAATAATAATTAATAAAAAATTCATTTTTTACAGTTTCTAAAACTCTAGTGAATATTTAAGTTTCCGTAAAATACGGCTACTTTTATATTAAACTAACTGTAATAATTTTTGATTAAATAATTAGTAATATTCACGGTCTTTCACAAGGTATATTTGTTAGACAAACATTGAGTATGGTAGTTTAAATTAAATACTTTAATAAAATAATAACTATGCTTTATTCAGTGCAATTTCTTAGGGGGATTGCTGCCTTAATGGTAGTTATAAGCCATACCTCCTTTAAAGGACAACAATACAATGTTGATACACTCCAGTGGTATCACATAGGTGGTTCTGGCGTTGATTTATTTTTCATAATCTCTGGCTTTATTATGTGTTATACAACATATAATAAAAAAGTTAATTTTCTAAATTTCATGAGAAACCGATTTATCAGAATCATTCCTCTTTATTGGGTTCTCAGTTTTTTTGCTTTAATCGTATTTCTGGTTTCTCCCAATCTTATAAATTCATCTGGTGGTGAAACAGGAATTTTGGAATCCTTCTTTTTAATTCCGAATGGCAGTAAATTTTTAATTAATAATGGATGGACCTTAAGCTACGAATTTTATTATTATTTTATATTTTCTTTTTTCCTAATCTTTTTATTAAAAGACTTATATAAATATCTTTTCATCATTCTATATTTTTCAGTTGTTGTGGCTATAGGTTTAATACTCCAACCTAAATCTGAATTTCTGATATTTTTAACCCATAACCTTCTACTTGAATTCGCTCTAGGCGTTCTGGCATTTATCATTATAAAAAATACTAACCTTTCACGATTAATGTCTTTATTTATGGTTCTTTTCGGCGCTTCCCTCTTAGCCTATCAAAACTTTTATAAACTACCTGATTTCATCACCTTGAGATCATTAAAAATCGGGATCCCAATGTTTTTCATTTTTGTTGGATGCGTAGCTTTAGAAGACTTAATCACAGAAACTAAATCACTAATTTTAAGATTCTTTAATCATCTTGGAGATTCATCTTACTCTTTATATTTGATTCATCCTTTTACTTTAAGCCCAGTTGCTATGGTTTTAAACAAACTCAATATATTAAACCCTTACCTATTTAGCTCTATACTTATTACTTCTTCTATCTTAGCAGGTTCTATTACTTATCTGGTTTTAGAAAAAAGGTTAATTAAATTAGGCAAAGAACCATTTAATTTCTTTAGGTATTTTTATCCGGTAGATAGAAAAAACTTATAGATATTTTTTGATCACTTTATACGGTTTTTATCGATTTAAAATGTTATCTAGGTTGACTAATTTAGAAATGGAAAACGGAGCTTAAGCTCCGTTTCTGTTAAATGTCCTTTATATCTTTTAGATTAACTAATCTGTTATAGAAATCAGTTAATTAAAAAAATATCAATGACTTCAATTAACTTTTAGTCAGTTAACGTACTACTCGAGCTTGAGACTCATGATGTACATCACGTCGACCCAATTTTGTACCAGTATAGATCAGATACAAGGCAGACAAACCAACCAATACATAGATAATTCGAGATAGTGCACTCATTTCACCAAAGATGGCAGCGACTAAATCAAAGTTAAACGCACCAACCAGACCCCAGTTGATGCCACCAATAATCGCTAAAGCATAAGCAATCCAGTCAAGCGTATTTAGTCTCATCATTTTTCTCCTGCTCTTCTTTGAGTTTATTTAAGGAACAGGTCAAGTATGAGAACGAAATCGGAATTAATATGTTGCTTTGATGCTAAAAACTCAATTGCTGTGTTGAATTCCTGTCATCTTATAATTCTCAATTTTAACAAAGTTAATTTTATTTGAATAAGTCGCGATTAACGTAAGTAAAAGTCTTGCATGTTTCTCGATAGTATCTTTGTTCTGTCTAGCTATTGGATAACCTCTTGCCTAAGAAATTAATCCATTTTTTCTTAAAATTTTATAAATATTCATTTTAATATCAATAAATTAAAAAATTACTATCATTCACGAATACATTTTTAACTTTCTACTATATAAAAAAGCCGGTGAGATCACCGGCTTTTTTATATCTTTCATTTAAGCAGCATGGGCTTTGGCCATTAAGGCTTCAATATCTTCCACGGTTTTCACAACTTTTGCAGTTAGCACTAGTGGGCCATTTTTGGTAGCAACCACATCATCTTCAATCCGGATTCCGATACCGCGCCATTTAACATCTACAGTTTCATCATCTCGCGCAATATAAAGACCCGGCTCAACGGTCACGACCATACCTTCTTCATATGCACGCCATTCACCGTTAGCTTTATAAGTACCTACATCATGTACATCCATACCCAGCCAATGCCCTGTACCGTGCATATAGAACTGGCGGAAACTTTCAGTCTGGATAATTTCGTCAATCTCCCCCTGCATAATCCCCAGATCAAGTAAACCTTGAACCAGAATGCGAACCGCCACATTATGCGGCTCTTTATAAGAATTCCCGATTTGAACAGCATTGATCGCAGCAATCTGTGCATCCAGTACGACATTATATAAAGCTTTTTGTTCCGGACTGAATTTACCATTCACCGGGAAAGTACGGGTAATGTCCGAAGCATAAAACTGATATTCACAGGCAGCATCAATCAGAACCAGATCACCATCTTTCAGTTCTTTGTCATTCTCTACATAATGCAGAATACAGGCATTTTCACCGCCACCAACAATACTGTTGTACGATGGTACACAGCCATTTTTACCAAAGACATAATTTAATTCTGCTTCTAAAGCATATTCCATCATGCCTGGACGAACTTTCTGCATAGCCAGTGTATGGGCTTCTGCAGAAATATCCGATGCAAGCTGCATCAGTTCAATTTCATTTTCATCTTTATGCAGACGCATTTCATCAACGATACGATCCAGCTGCATGATCTGTGCCGGTGCAGAAGTACCACGGCGGCTTTCACCACTGGCTGTTGCGATCCATTTGGCTACACGTGCATCAAATTCGGCATTGTGCCCAATCCGGTAGAAGAGCTTGTCTTTGTTCTGAAGCTTGGTGAGGATTTCCTCATCTAGCAGATCAATCGCATAGGCTTCGTCCGCTTCATAATCGTCAACGGCGCCATCTACTCCGGCACGGTAGCCGTTCCAGATTTCCATTTCTCGATCACGTTCACGGCAAAACAGACTATAGGTATAGCCTTCTTCTTCCGTATCAAAAGTTTCAATTACTGCAACTGCTTCAGGCTCAGCAAATCCAGTCAGGTAAAAGAAACTGCTGTCCGCGCGGTATTTATAATCTGCATCGCGGTTACGCAGGACGACCGGGCTGGTGGCAATAATCGCGATACTACGTAATCCCATTTCCCCTGCGAGGATGTCACGACGTTCCTGAAAATCGGCTTGAGTCAGTTTCTTCATTACACCTTACTTCTTATCAATTGCTACTGTTATTTAAAATTTGGTCCTGAAAACAGGTCAGATTAATTTACTATCATCATGAGAAGGATCAGCAAAAAATATGCCGGTTTTCAGAACCGTTTTTTAATTTGTGTTTAGAACCGCTTGAACTTAACTCGGACGTTTCGGCGAGAAAATTTCAACTACAGATTGCGCTTCAGTTGCAGAAGCTGGAGTAGGTGCTTTTTGCGTAAATTTCTGCAATAAAGGTGTTTCTTCAACTTCTAATTTCTTACGGCCGACGGACAGGCTTACCGGAATCAGACGAACAAACTCATATAGCTCCTGATAGCTTTCTTCGCCTTCGGCATCGTCATCAGAATCTTCAAACTCAACAGCTGCAACATCTTGTAAATGTTCAATCAGTTCCATTTCATCATTGCGGATATGCCCTGAAGCCAGACCGAAACCAAGCACTACGCCTGCACACCAGTCAGCCAATGCCTGAACGCGTTCAGCCAAGCTATGCTCATCATCTGGTAGTAATGGCAGATAATCCAGCTCATCTTCAGACAGCGCATGAAATATGTCTTCTGCCTCACCCGTTAACAATTCTAATGCTTCAGGGTTCAGTTCAGGAACATCTAGCGTTTCTAGAATCTGTACCCATTCATCACTTGAAGGTGCCTGAGTGACACAGACAATTCCGGTAAGCAAACCATGCAGTTCGCTTGGGCTAGAAATTTCTTCAATTGAGGAAAAATTGCGGTACCATTCTGACCAACCTGAAATATCGTCTTGCATTCGTTTATCCAATCTCTATACTGCTTTATATATTACCTTTGTTTGCAACACTGTGCGACCTCGATATGTTAGAAGAATTACAGCGTCTACAAGTGCATATTGGCGTTTTAAAAACGCGACTTGCACAACTTGAAAGTGAGAATACCAGTTTACGGGAGAAGCAAGAGGCTTCAAGCGTGCAACATGAAACTCAAATTGAACAAAAAAATAGCTTTATTGCGCAAAAACAACAAGAAATCCAGAACCTCAATCAGCAACTGACAGAATCACGTAACCAGTTTCAGCATTTAAACCAGGATGCTACAGCACTGGCAGATCGTTATAGCCGTCTGGAAAAAAGTTGTACTGATCTAAAGAACCGTTTTCAGGAAATTCTGGCTGAACGCAATGAGTTACGCGTGCTGAAAGAAAAGTTATTGCTGGAACAGCGTCATGCCCAGCAGGAAATTCAGCGGCTGAATCAGGAATCTGAACGTCTTACCCAGAAAAATGAAAATGCCAAAGCTAAAGTTGAAGCCATTATTCAACGTCTGGCGATTTTGGGAACGGCCCAAGACCAAAATGCACAGGAAATTCAGCAATTGGCCCATCCTACTGAAGTGACTGAGGAAGCTTCATCATGAGTGAACAAATCGCAATCGACTTAAAGGTATTGGGTCACAGTTTCCGTCTGGCCTCCACTGCGGATCAGCAGGATGAACTACAACGTGCAGCGCAATTACTCAATGAAAAATACGATGAATTTCGCCGTAAAGCCCCTCGTATGGAACCAAGTAAACTGATCATTATGGTGGCACTGGAACTGATGCAGGAAGTATTGACGATGAATAAATCCCTGCAACAATATGCTCACTGCGAACGTTTGTTACAAACTATTTTGGAAGAAGTTGAAGAACTAACTGAATAATCGAGTTTTTTGTATAAACTTCGGTCGTTCGACTAAACTGTTTACAGTTCACGAACAGCATAGAGTTGCCACATCAGCATTATCGTTTATACTTAGTCTAACTCTGAGATGTTCGCCAGCGGGTCAGATTCCCCTGAGCCGATATTTAAATCTTAGGATTGAGTTCTGCATATTTAGAGTGTATGCCCATCCGGTATGGGAAACCCAGCAAGTATGCGTCTCGTCCACCTTGAACTTTAGGGTTCAAGGGTAATGACATGCAGCGGCATCCTCGGAGTGCTTCTATTTTTCTCAAAATATTTCATCATTTATCTTCTTTTCTAAAGCTCAAATTTATTATATTTTTCTTGGTTTAGCGTCCTATACCCGTATCTTTTTTCGTCTTTTAAAAAGTTGACTAGATCTAATTACAGATCAATCAATTAATGATTCGTGTTTTATTATTTTTAAAATTTAATCAAAAATTCATACAGATGCCTATAATACTCGTTATGTTGCTACCCTCTATTTAAGTTATGGCATTTTATTAATCTAATGCCTTAAAATCCTGAAGACCATATTTATGACGACGATGAATCTTTCCGAACTTCGCAAACAGCTACGTAAACAGCGCCGTCAACTCTCTCGATTTACCCAGAAACAGACTCAACAACGTATCTTAAATATGATTCGGACTTTGCCAGAATTTCATGCAAGCAAATCTGTTGGGGTTTACCTGGATGCTTTCGGTGAGGTTCGGACTCAGGCACTGATTGAATACTGCTTTAAGCACCATAAACGGGTTTATCTCCCCAATATTTGCAATATGAACCAGCAACTCACTTGGGTAGAAATCAGCCAGAATCAATATCGTTCCCAGCGTTTTGCTCATCATCGGTTGGGAATGCGTGAACCCATGGCTACACGTGGTCTGCATGTCTCAAAACTAGATCTTTTAGTTATGCCACTATTAGCCTGTGATCAATATGGCACCCGAATTGGTATGGGTGGTGGCTATTATGATCGTACGCTGGCAACAGCACCGCACCGTCCTTTTCGTCTGGGGTTAGCACATGACTTTCAGCTGATACCACAGCCTTTAACCCGAGAAGTTTGGGACCAGCCTCTAGATGCCCTGCTTACGCCTACACTTTTACAACGTTTTAAGCGTTAAACAATGTATTTCCAAATACATAAGTACTTTAAAATCACATAATTAGTCATTTTTTATACAATTTAGTCGCTATAGCCCTTGTAATTTTTAAATTACCCATCACTATTAAAAACATGGCAACACCGTTGTCACTCATTAGGAGTGCCCATGTCTGAAATTATTATGAATCAAGAAACCTTAGAGCCTCAGGTTCCAAGTGTATTACCACTTTTGGCGCTACGTGATGTGGTGGTGTATCCGCACATGCAAATTGCGCTATTTGTCGGTCGTGAAAAATCGATCAATGCAGTTGATGTGGCTCGTAACAGTGACAATCTAGTATTTGTAGTTGCGCAAAAAGATTCGCTTACAGAAGAAATTGATCACGACAACTTATATCAATACGGTACTGTCGCGAAGATTGTGCAAGTTGTGAATCACGAAAATGATGAAAACTGTATTAAAGTCCTGATTGAGGGACTGTATCGTGCCAAGCTCAAAACCATCATTGATGAAAATGAGTATTTGACTGCTGAGCATGAACTTAGCCCAATGACTGTGTCAGTCGATGAAACAACTCAAGCTACGCGCTTGCAGGAGCTGCGTGCCCTGTTCGCTCAGTATGCTGAAGCAAAACTTCGTAATGCTCGTGAGCTGATTGCAGCTGCGAATAAAATCGAAGACTTGTTGCAACTGTTATTCTTCGTAGCGACCCGTGTTCCTTTGAATATCGAAGTGAAACAGAAATTCCTGGAATATGACGAGTTCGATGCACATTTAACTGAGTTGATGACTTATCTACTGCAACAGTCTGAAGAACAGCAGATCGAACAGACTTTGCATGACTCTGTTAAACGCCAGATGGAAAAAAACCAGCGCGAATACTTCCTGAATGAAAAAATGAAAGTCATTCAGCGCGAGCTTTCCGATATGAATGGCGGTGCAGAAGATGACGTTGCGGAAATCGAAAAACGTCTGGCTGAAGCTGATCTGCCTGAGCATGTGCGTAAGAAAGCGGAATCTGAGTTCCGTAAACTCAAAGCGATGCAACCAGCCTCTAGCGAAGCTGCGGTAGTTCGCAACTATCTGGAAGTCATTCTAGATACGCCATGGAACAAAGCCAGCAAAGTTAGCATTAACCTGAATAAAGCTCAGGAAATCCTGGATGCCGATCACTATGGTCTGGACGATGTCAAAGACCGTATTGTGGAATATCTGGCGGTTCAGTCTCGCGTGAAAAAATTACGCGGTCCAATCCTGTGTCTGGTTGGTCCTCCAGGTGTAGGTAAAACTTCCTTGGGTGAATCGATTGCCAAAGCGACTGGCCGTGAGTTTGTCCGTATGGCCCTAGGTGGTGTACGTGACGAAGCAGAAATTCGTGGTCACCGTCGTACCTACATTGGTGCGATGCCAGGTAAGATCGTGCAGTCATTAACCAAAGTTGGCGTGAAAAACCCGCTGTTCTTGCTCGATGAGATTGACAAGATGGCTCAAGACTACCGCGGTGATCCAGCTTCTGCGATGCTTGAAGTACTTGATCCATCACAGAACAACAAGTTCAATGATCACTATCTTGATTTGGACCTTGACCTGTCAGAAGTGATGTTCATCTGTACTGCCAACAGCATGAATATTCCTGAAGCCCTCTTGGACCGTATGGAAGTGATTCGTCTGCCTGGCTATACCGAAGAAGAGAAAGTTAACATTGCTGACCGTTACCTTGTTCCTAAAGCAATCAAGAACAATGGTTTACGTGCTAAAGAGTTGACTGTGCATGAAGAAGCGATTCGTGACATCGTGCGTCGTTATACTCGTGAAGCCGGTGTTCGTAACCTTGAACGTGAAGTGTCTAAAATTGCACGTAAGGTAGTGAAAGAAGCAGTTAGCAAGAAAGCTAAAAATCTTCAGGTTGAAGTGAATGCGGGTAATCTTCCAGATTACTTGGGTCCACACAAATTTGACTACGGTATGGCGGAAGAAGAGGCTCAAATCGGCCGTGTAAATGGCTTGGCTTGGACTTCAGTGGGTGGTGAGTTACTGACTATTGAAGTTGCAGCAGTTCCTGGTAAAGGTAAATTCATTACCACCGGTTCACTTGGTGATGTAATGAAAGAATCGATTACCGCTGCCATGACTGTCGTTCGTACCCGTGCGGCTGAGCTAGGTATCGAAGCGTCTCGCTTTGAAGAAACTGATGTGCACGTGCATTTACCAGAAGGTGCGACTCCGAAAGATGGTCCATCTGCAGGTTTGGCACTGACCACTGCTCTAGTTTCTGCATTCACCGGTATTGCGATTCGTCCAGATATTGCGATGACAGGTGAAACCAGCTTAAGTGGCCGTGCAATGCGTATCGGTGGCCTGAAAGAGAAACTGCTTGCTGCGCACCGTGGTGGCATTAAACTGGTGTTCATTCCACAGGAAAACGTTCGCGACCTTGCGGAAATTCCTGAAAATGTAAAAGAAGGCTTAGAAATCAAAGCTGTGAAATCGATTGATGAGATTTTACCTCTGGCTTTGATCGATATGCCGAAAGCACTGGTGAAACCACCAATTGTGAAAGCAAGTGAAGAAGCTAAAGCTGCACGTCATTAAGACCTAAAGGCTTTGAAAAACACCCTGCTCTGGCAGGGTGTTTTTGTATTTAGGCGAGGATAATTTTAAAGACGAATCACCATATCGACCAAGCCATTCACGACCTGAGCCATCTTGGTCAGATCCAGTTTATCTAAGGTATCCTGCTCGGTATTGTAGTAAGGATTACGATAATGCGCTGTGTCTGTAATCAGCATAGTTGAATAGTTAAACTTGGCATAATTCAGATAACCAGAAAAATTCATGTCCTGAGCGAATGCCGGACTGACAAAACGCTGACAGTCCAGACGCTTGAAACGTTGCATGGACGCACAGTAATCTCCTGTCAAACCGGCCGATGCCAAATGTCCAATCGCAGCAATAAAGTTTCCATGTCGGGGATAGATCCATTTCAATCCTGTCGGATAGGTCTGCACCAGATTTTCATCATAATAACCAATAGAATCCAGAATAATGACACCTTTCACTTTTTGTTTCTGGGCCTTTAATGCTTTGGCATGTAGATAGCTTCCCATATGTTCAGTCTTGAAATAGGGTGGCTCCTCCAGTGTATAGAAAGCAAACTCGATATTATGTTTGAGTTTTGACTTTTGTAAGGCCAATAATCGAGCTGTTTCCAGTACCCCTGCTACACCGGAAGCATTGTTATCTGCTCCATACAGATCACTAAAGACATCATAATGCGCGCCAATAACCAGTTTAGTTTTGGCTTTGGCATTCAGTTGACACACCACATTTCTATAGCTTAGGCTATTTACAATATAGTTTTGAAATTGGCAAGGAATGCCAAGTAAACGCATCTGTTCTTTGAGCCATGCTGAGACCCGGTTTAATTCACTGGTATTTTTAAAATTCCGGTATTCATCTACACTGATAATTTGTTTGATAAACAGTTCCAGATGTTCTGTCTGTGCCTGTTTGGAGGAAAAATTTGCAGGTGCAGCAAAGCTCATGCCTGAACTGGTTAAACCGAGAATAATTAGTAGAAAAGTACAATATCTTTTAATAATGAGACTGGTCCGCATTTCTTATTATCCATTCCTTTATTATCAAGCGGATACTTGAATTATGGATATTAAAGCAACATTAAATTCATGATTTCAATTTCAATTTGTTTCCCTAGCTCAACTTCGTGTTGTTTGATCGTTATAATGAAGTATCTAATTATTGATCCAGTTCTATGAAAATCCGTATCTTAACCATCGGCCAGAAAATGCCGGCTTGGGTGCTGACAGGCTTTGAAGACTATTTCAAACGTATTCAGCCTTTTGTACAGACTCAGGTGGTTGAATTGCCCATGGCGAAACGGGGCAAAAACGATTCTGAAGCCGATATTCTGAAATACCGAAATATTGAAGGTGACAGTATTTTAAATGCCTTAAAACAGAATGAAGTCCTGATTGCACTAGAAGTCGGTGGCCGTGAGTTTAGTACGGAAAAACTGGCTGAAACCATGAAAGGCTGGATGCTGGAAGGTCATGATATTGCCTTGGCGATTGGTGGGCCAGATGGCCATTCTGAAGCAGTCCGAAAAGCAGCAGCCTGGCATTGGTCCCTGTCTAAACTCACCTTGCCACATCCGCTAGTCCGTGTAATGCTGATTGAACAACTGTATCGCGCCATGAGCATCAACCATAATCATCCTTATCACCGTGCAGGCTGATCTGTTGATGCGTTCTGATTATGCAACGTTTTGTTGAACAATCCCCCCCTGCCTTTGCTTCTCTTTTTATTGCATGATTAAAACATTGAATTAATGTGGTTTGACTTATGAACTTACAGACTTTGCCCGGCTTATTTATTTCTCATGGTTCCCCTATGCTCGCGCTCAATCCTGAGCAGGTTGGCCCGGCATTGCACCGTTTAAGCCTGAATCTGCCACGTCCAACTGCCATTATTGTTATGTCGGCACATTGGGAAAGTGAAGCTCTGGAAGTCAATACAGGTATTCGTCCTGAAACCTGGCATGACTTCCGTGGCTTTCCACCTGAGTTATATGAGTTACGCTACCCTGCTCCCGGCAATCCAGAGCTGGCTGAGCAAGTCTTGGGCTTATTGGCCAATGCCGGGTTCTCTGCACATGCCAACAGCACCCGTCCACGTGATCATGGCGTCTGGATGCCGCTCTTACATATGTATCCAGAAGCAGACATCCCGGTGGTTGAAATTTCTTTACCAATGTCGATGAGTGCAGAAGAGATTTACAAGATTGGCCAGACCTTGGCGCCACTTCGTGAGCAGCAGGTTTTTCTGATCGGGTCAGGCAGTATTACCCATAATTTGCGTGAATTGTCCTGGCAGGGAAATAGCGATGAAGTTCCGGAATGGGCATCCACCTTCCGCAACTATGTGGCCAATAAATTAACCCATAGTGATTTTGATGCCGTTCTGGACTGGCAGTCTATTCCTCAGTTAAAACGTAATCACCCAACGCTGGAACACTTTGCTCCGCTATTCTTTGCCATGGGTACCGGCAACCGTTTCAGCATCGTGCATAGCAGTTTTACGATGGGCGCTTTGGGAATGGATATTTACCGTTTTGACTGACAGTTAACTCCAACTATTTAATATCCGACTTTTTAATATGGATACATTTTGTTAGCAAAAGCTACGATTTGCATCCATATTTTTTGTTAATCTCTTGATTATAATCACGTTGAAACTTTAGCACATAGAATATAAACCAATGAAATTCAGTATTTTTGCGCTTGCCCTGCTCCCTTTGGCTTTAACTGCATGTCAATCTTCACATCTTCCTGCCACTTCAGGAGATCCGGCTATTTCTACTCTATCCACTACATTAAAAACGCCTACACAAATTTTGCCCGCTTATACTTGGGAACTTGATCGTGGGCTGCAACGCCCGATTGTTCTGAGCTTTGATCAGCAAGGCAGACTGAGTGTAGCTTCTGGCTGTAATGGCCTTGGCACGAGTTGGACTGTTAAAGATAATACTCTGAGTACGGGTGACATGATGGGCACCATGATGGCGTGTGATGCACCATTAATGGAACAGGAACGTTTTATCAGCCAGCTTCTGCAAAAGCGTGATATTCCGTTTAGTCTGGATCTAAGTGATGCCAATCAGCCGAAACTGAGTATTACTGCAGCTGATAGTCAAAAATATGTCTTTACCGGAAAAATGACACCGGAAACCAAATACCAAGGTCAGGCAGAAACCATTTTCCTGGAAGTTTCGCCGCAGACTAAAGCTTGTACGGGTGTAGCTCAACAAACCTGCTTGCAGGTGAAAGAAATTAAGTATGATGAAAAAGGTTTAAAGACTCAGGTCGATAAAGACTGGACTTTATTTTACGATCAGATTGAAGGTTTTCAGCATACACCGAATGAGCGTCAGATTATTCGGGTAAAACGTTATGAAATCAAAAATCCGGCAGCTGACCAGTCTAAATATGCCTATATATTCGACATGGCTGTAGAGCGTGAAACAGTCAAAGGCACTCTTTAAAGATAAAATCTGAACATAAAAAAACCGAGGCATTCACCTCGGTTTTTTTAAGCTTAAACTAAGTCAGACTTAGAATACGCCTTGAGAAAGCATTGCATCAGCAACTTTTACGAAGCCAGCGATGTTTGCGCCGTCTACATAGTTTACAGTACCGTCTTCTTTAGTACCGTATTTCACACAGTTGCGGTGAATTTCTTTCATGATCGCATGCAGACGTTCGTCAACTTCTTCGAAAGTCCAGCCTAAACGCAATGCGTTTTGAGACATTTCAAGACCAGAAGTTGCTACACCACCGGCGTTAGATGCTTTACCTGGAGCATAAAGGATTTTCGCTTCAACGAATTTCTCAACTGCTTCAAGTGTAGAAGGCATGTTCGCGCCTTCAGCAACACAAATTACGCCGTTTGCAAGAAGCGCTGCTGCATCATTCGCATCAAGTTCGTTTTGAGTCGCACATGGAAGCGCGATATCACATTTGATACCCCAAGGACGTTGACCTTCAAGGTATTCAAAACCGTGTTTAGATGCAAATTCAGAGATACGGCCACGTTTAATGTTTTTCAGTTCCATCACTTCAGCAAGAAGCTCTTCAGTGAAACCGTCTTTAACGTGAACAGTACCCGCAGAGTCAGATAGAGAAACAACTTTAGCACCCAGGAACATTGCTTTTTCAGCAGCATACTGGGCAACGTTACCAGAACCAGAGATTGTTACCACTTTATCTTTGAAGCTTTCGCCACGAGTTTTCAGCATCTCTTCAGCGAAATACACTGTACCGTAACCAGTTGCTTCTGGACGAGCCAGAGAACCACCGAAAGTCAGGCCTTTACCAGTGAATACACATGAAGTGTCATTGCTGAGTTTTTTCATCATACCAGCCATGTAACCAACTTCACGGCCACCCACACCGATATCACCCGCTGGGATATCTGTATTAGAACCAAGATGACGATAAAGCTCGATGATTAACGCTTGGCAGAAACGCATGATTTCGCCTTCTGATTTGCCTTTAGGGTCAAAATCAGAACCGCCTTTACCACCGCCCATAGGCAATGTAGTCAGGGCATTTTTGAAAGTTTGCTCGAAACCGAGGAATTTCAAAATAGAAAGGTTCACTGACGGGTGGAAACGCATACCACCTTTGAATGGACCAATCGCTGAGTTGTACTGTACGCGGAACGCACGGTTAACCTGTGTTTGACCTTGGTCATCTACCCAAGCAACACGGAACTGGATCGCACGCTCAGGTTCAACTAGACGTTCTAGTAAACCATGTGCTGCGTATTGTGGATTCTTTTCAATGAATGGCCACAAACTGGTCATCACTTCTTCTACAGCTTGAAGAAATTCGGGTTGATGTGCATCACGTGATTTTACGTAATCTAGGAACTCATTAAGTGTGTTGTATTTCAACGCTTAATCCTCAGCAGAAAATGGATCAAAATTGGTCAAATTTACAATCAATGTTAAATTTTGGCGCAAAATATTAAATATCTTTTGTAACTAATCTACAATACTTTTTTGAAAAATAGTTTAAATTTAATTTGATAACAATTATTTATATTGATTATGAATATTTTTTCTGTGTGATTAAATACCAATTGAATCAATGCTTAATTGTTAATTTATGCCTGATAATAATGCACAAAGTGACCTTTAATCGTGCATAACTTAGTTCCTTAAAAACATGTTAAAATTGTTAAATTGACATATTTTGTTTCATTCACTCTAAGGCTCAGCCCGAGCAGCCTAGGTTATTCATGAATTCGCAGATCTCTCTAGTCCAGTCTATTGATGCTTTATTGCCCCAAACCCAGTGCGGTTTATGTGGTCATCGTGATGGCTGCTTGCCCTATGCTCAATCCATTGCTGAGGGCGAAGATGCCAATAAATGTGTACCGGGTGGACAGCCAGTCGCTGATGCTCTGGCAGCATTGTTAAATCGTTCTAAACTGCCTGCTGAAGAAAGTGTCTGGCCAATTCAGGCGGATGGTCGTCCTCAGCGCATGAAAGCCATCATCCGTGAAGATGAATGTATTGGCTGTACCAAATGCATCAGTGCTTGCCCGGTCGATGCGATTATTGGCTCAGGCAAATTGATGCATACTGTGCTCACTGACTTGTGTACCGGCTGTGAACTCTGCATTCCGCCTTGCCCGGTAGACTGTATTGATCTGGTCGAAGATCTTCAGCCTTTGCCAACTGAAGCTCAGCGTATTGCTGAACAGGATGACTTGCGTAAACGTTACTATGCGCATATTCAACGCGAAGAAAAACGTCGCATTGACCGTAAGGGCCCTGTCGTTCGTGCCGAGATTAATACTGCCCTATTTGCCCAGTTCTCTGCTCAGGTCGATCAGGTTCCTGTCATTGAAATCGTGCAAAAACCAGCCGATGAAGTGGTTACACTTGATGCCAAAACCACGATTGAGCTTGCCAAATTACGCACACAAATCAAAAAGTTAGAAAAACAGCTTTCGGTCCGTGAGGATGTACGCAAACGTCTGCAACTTGAAGAACTGACCCAGCAATTACAGGCTTTACAGGGATAAGATCATGACAACAGCAACAGCCAAGCCTGTAAAAAACATGACTAAAAAACAGATTCAGACTTTCTTTGAGCGCCTGCGCGAGCAGCGTCCGAATCCAAAAACTGAATTGAATTATTCCAGTCCATTTGAATTACTGGTTGCAGTGACCCTGTCTGCCCAAGCTACGGATGTGAGCGTCAATAAAGCCACCGATAAACTGTTTCCGGTCGCCAATACACCGGAAGCGATTTATGCACTCGGCGTGGATGGGCTGAAGGAATATATCAAAACGATTGGCCTGTATAATTCCAAAGCTGTGAACGTCATTAAAGCCTGTGAAATGCTCATCAAGAAGCATAACAGCGTAGTACCGGACAATCGTGCAGATCTGGAAGCTTTACCGGGTGTAGGACGCAAAACAGCGAATGTGGTGCTAAATACCGCCTTTGGCCAACCGACCATGGCTGTGGATACGCATATCTTTCGTGTTGGTAACCGTACCGGGTTGGCGGTGGGTAAAAACGTGCTTGAGGTCGAGCATCGTCTGGTCAAAGTGATTCCAAAAGAATTTATTATTGATTCACATCACTGGCTGATTTTACATGGCCGCTATTGCTGCATCGCACGTAAACCGAAGTGTCATGAATGTGTGGTCGCCGATGTCTGCAATTGGCCCGACCGTTTTGAATTTGGCGCAGGTCGCGCAATTCCGGTGAAAAATATTGAAGCTGAACGCTAGGTTCAGCTTTTTAATTTAAGTACTCGAAAAGTTTTTTATTTTTTATTTTGCTCAGCCTGTTCTTGCTTGCGCTTTTGCTCAAGCTCGGCCTGTAATTTGGGATGCAGCTGACGCTCAGGCACCTTACCCACATTCTCAGCACGTTCTTCCTGACGTACTTTTTTCAGCATCTTGAAGCTGACATAGAACAGCGCAAACAGTACTGCCAGAAATACAATCATCAATCCCAATACAGCAAATTTCACAGCAGATCCCTTTGAACAATACAATAAAAAGAGCCCTAATATGACTTAGGGCTCTTTGAAAGTCAAAATGATCGGAAACCGATTATTTTGCTTGATCCAGAATCGCGAAAAGATCTTTTTGAACTTCTTCGATTGGACGTAGACCGTTTAACTTGTCATAAGTCGGTGCATTTTCGCCTGAAGCTGCACGGCCTTGATAGAAGCCAACCAGCTGTTCAGTTTCAGTGTGGTATGAACCTAAACGGCGACGAATAGTTTCTTCCTGGTCATCTGGACGTTGTACCAGATCTTCACCAGTTTCATCATCTTTACCTTCCACTTTTGGCGGGTTGTAAACGATGTGATAAACGCGACCAGACGCCGGGTGTTGACGACGACCAGATAGACGTTGAACGATTTCTTCATCCGGCACATCAATTTCAATCACATGATCAATTGCAATGCCTTCTTTTTCCAGCGCTTCAGCTTGAGGAATCGTACGTGGGAAACCATCAAAGATGCAGCCATTTGCACAGTCAGGTTGTGCAATACGCTCTTTGACCAGACCAATGATTAATTCATCAGAAACCAAACCGCCATTGTCCATGACGCTTTTAGCTTGTAGACCTAATTCAGTTCCTTCACGAATTGCAGCACGGAGCATATCACCGGTTGAAATTTGTGGGATATTGTAGCGCTTACAGATCAACTGAGCTTGTGTACCTTTACCTGCTCCAGGTGGTCCGAGTAAGATAATGCGCATATATAAACATCCTCATTTTTTAACTATGTATAAGATACCCAGCTGCACACGACCAAAACGTGTGCTGCTCTTTGGCATCTAATTATAAGAAAGCCACAAACAAATGGATTAAACCCGCAACAAAACCGGTAACTCCCCCCAGGACAATCAAGATCCATTCATCTTCCTGAAAAGCAGGACGTAATAGATTCTGAAACTCGTTAGGCGTCAAATCACGTATGCGGTCTCTAAACATTTGATAGATCTTCTGTGCACGGCTCGCATTAAACGCAGGGTCGCTTACAGGCACCATCGTAATTTCAATCGAGCGATCGATCAAGTCTGTCTTGAGTTTTGCATACTCTTTTGGTCCTAAAGACAACTGTAAAGAGGTCCGAACCAGCGGTGTTTCCATAATTTCGTTAATATGACGTTTGACAATACGGCGGGTTTTATCTTTTTTACCACCATACATCATTTCTGTCATGATCGATTTTAGCGTAATCAGATCTTCTGTGACCACACTTGCAAATACGTCAGAAACTTCCTCCTGACGTTTCATAAATGCGCCTTGTATGTTATAGGTGCCAATTCTTGGAATTACCGGCTTAATCCAAGGGAATCTGTGATCGGCTGTACGCTTAAAGAATTGCGGGTATTTAATATAATGCGGTTCTACCGGATTAAATACCATCCAGATCGCAATCCAGTTAGTCAGGAAGCCCCAGATAGCCGCCCAGAACGGTACGGTCCAGTGCCATGGCACCACAAACCAGACCACCATCTGGAACAGGCCAAAGAACATCCCGATCAGGGCACTGATATGCCAGATAAAGTTGATTTCTTTCTGTCCGACTTTCAGGAACATGCGCACCATTAAACGACGATCGCCTTCCATTTGACTGACCACCATGTCGCGCATATCGACCAGTGACTCGACGTTCATGGTCAGTTCAGTCACTAATTCTTTTAATACCTGTGGCAGCTGTTTATGGGCTTGGGCATAAATACGGCGCTTGATTGAATAAGGCAAGTTTTCCCATAACACCGCATTTCGGTCCATCATGACTTCATCAATCAGATGTTCCAGTTCAAAACCAACCTGTTCCCCGATAATACGTGCCATATCATCCGGATCCATTGCCTGCAAGAACTCTTGGATAGAACCCAATTTAGACAAGGTATTATCCGTGATAATTCCTGAGATTCTTCCAGCTTTACGCGGCACAATACCTTGCCAGCCAACAGGAACAGGCCCGACATGAAAACCCCAAAAATTAATTGGATAAAACACCATTTTTAGCGCCATCCACACGTGAGCCCATGTTACGAATGCGGTCACCGGGATAATGCTGAGCACTGCCCAAAAATCTGGGCGATTCAAGAAGGCTTGCCACAATTCATTGACGTACTCAAGCATGCATAAATTCCATATTTAATTTTTTGTTCACAGAATACAGGTATTAATAAAGTTGAATATTTTGTCTATAAACCGATACTTAAAGTATAGGAGAATTGTAGTCTGGGTTCAGTTTTGGCTACAACGCGACCATTACTGTCCTGTAATTTCTCCCCCGCCCCAATACCGATACTAAAACTGCTGATCCGTTCTGAACTAAGCAAAACATACGCCAGATCAATGCCCCCACCTAAACGGCTTTCGTATTTGCCATCAACCTGTTTGCTATCGATATGACCGGCATAAGCCCCTACATAATAACCATTTTTGTCCTTGCCGGTGAGGTGTGCAGGATAACGAAAGCCAACTTGTGCTCCAACTGTACGATCATCGTTGAGAAAAGCACCACCTTTCACATAAGCAATCCCATAAGGATTCACCCATTCAGTGTTTAGATGGATAAGTTTCTGGGTAAAACCGACCCCAACATTAAATGCTTTAGGCTCACGATCCTCAGTTCTGTTTGTCGTATTATTCACTTGATCATGTGCATATACCCCATTTGCAAAGAATGCAAATGCCAACAAAGGGTAAACTTTGTTCATTCCTTCACCATCTTCCTTAATTATAGTTTTTGGTAGAGTCCTATTTTTATTTAATTTTGACTTTATCAGAATTATTAAAACTCTTGTATACAGCACTTTACAATTTTCATGTCTGCAAAGTCAAAGTTTAAACACAGGAATTGCTACAGCCAGTTTTTCATTATCAAATCCCATACAGTTGCGCTAGAATACTCCACTTTGATTCCTTTCCCTCTGGTCTTAAGTCGATCGCGTATGAAGCAGCACTTTCCTTTAAAAAATGCACAACAAGAAAAGCGCATCTATAGCAGTCGGGTCTGGATCTCTGTCGGTATTGTGGTTTTCTTTATGCTGCTGCTGGTCAGCCGCTATGCCTATTTGCAAATTTTTAATTTTGAAACCTTCTCTACGGCTTCTGACCAGAACCGTATTCGTCTGCAGCCTTTAGCGCCAGCACGCGGTTATATTTACGATCGTAACGGTATTTTACTTGCCGATAATTATCCTGTTTTCACAGCTACCTTAAGCCGCGCCGATGTGCAGGATATTGATGATACGCTGAAACGTCTTACACCTATTCTGGAATTAACCGAAGAAGATATTGAACGTTTTCAGGCACGCATCAAGACGGCGCGTAAAACTGAGCGTGTGTCAATCAAGCTGAATCTGAATGAAAATGATATTGCCCGTTTTAGTGAGGTGAAATATCTATTTCCGGGCGTCAATATTGAAACGCAGATGACCCGTTATTATCCGCATGGTGAACTCTTCGCGCATGTGATTGGTTATGTTGGCCGTATTAATGACAAAGAACTCAAAGAAATTGATAAGGACCTCTATGCCGGATCTAACCTGATTGGGAAAATCGGGGTAGAAAAATACTATGAAGATTTATTACATGGTGTGCCGGGTAATGAATCTGTTGAGGCTGATGCTTTCGGTAATGTTCTGCGTCACTTAGGCCGTAAAGAGCCGGTACGCGGTAATGATCTGTATTTATCACTGGATTATGGTCTACAAACCATTGCCACTGAACAACTGGCCGGTCGTCGTGGTGCTATTGTCGCGATTGACCCACGTACAGGTGAAATTCTGGCGCTGGTTTCCAGTCCAAGTTTTAACCCTAATTTATTTGTCACCGGGATTAGTAGCAAAGACTATTCAGGCCTTCGTGACAGTTTGGATCAGCCACTTTATAACCGTGCTGTTCAAGGGGCATATCCTCCAGGTTCAACGATCAAACCGATGTTTGGTATGGGCGGTCTGCATTATGGACTGGTCGACTGGAGTACAGCGATTTCTGACCCGGGCTACTTTACCTTACCGGGCGATAGCCACCGCTTCCGTGACCATAAGAAAACTGGTCATGGTGCTGTGAATCTGCATAAGGCGCAAGTGGTGTCCTGCGATACCTATTTCTATGTCATGTCCTACCGCATGGGCATTGAAAAAATGAATAGCTGGATGCGCCAGTTCGGCTTTGGCGAAAAAACCGGTGTGGATTTACCAAGTGAAAGTTCAGGTCTTTACCCAAGTCCTGAGTGGAAAATGCGTACCCGTAAATCTAAATGGTCACGTGGTGAAACCATTTCAGTGAGTATTGGTCAGGGTGCATTTACCGCCACACCATTACAGCTCGCCATGGCAACTGCTATTACGGCGAATCAAGGCTCACATGTTACGCCTCACGTACTACGTGAAAGTAAAGGTGCCAAACCTTTTACAGTACATAATGCCCCTAATGGTAAAATCGACTTTAATGGTCAACCAGATGACTGGATCAAAATGCGTGATGCGATGATCGATGTGGTTCAGTCAGGGACAGGTCGCGGAATCCGCACGCCGATGTATCAAATCGCAGGTAAAACCGGTACAGCACAGGTGAAAAGTATTGCCCAGGGTAAGCGCTATAATGAAGCCCTGCTGACTGAACGCCAGCTGGATCATGGTCTGTTTGTTGGTTTTGCACCTGCTGAAGCCCCTGAAATTGCAGTAGTCGTTGTCTGGGAAAATGGCCGACATGGTGGTTCTGCTGCACAACTGGCTAAACCGTTATTTGACTACTGGTTACTGTCTCGCGATAAAAATCCGATTCACCCTGCCGGCCATCAAATTAGTGGCGGTCTCATGACAGCAGGTATTAAACCAGGCGAATTGCCAAGTGGACCAAACCTGTTAAGTGCAGACCCGAATGCTACCCCAACTCAAGAAGGCAGTCAGGCGACCCATGCACAGCCAAACAATCCGCAACCTGCAACTTCTCGCTCTGCTCCTGCAGCCAATGACGATCAGGAATAATTCATGAAGAACCAACTTAGAATTATTGGTGGTGACTGGAAACGCCGTCAATTGGCTTTTGCCAATATCGAAGGATTACGTCCTACACCTGACCGTGTGCGTGAAACTTTATTTAACTGGCTAATGTGGGATGTCCAGAATGCCTGTGTCTTGGATCTGTGTACCGGTTCAGGTGCTTTATCTTTTGAGGCATTATCACGTGGTGCAGCTTCAGTGGTGATGATTGAGCCGGATCGTACTCAGGCACAATTCCTCACCCAAAATCTGGAATTACTCAAAGTCACCAAAGCACGTGCGCAACTTAAAGTTGCGACAGCACAACAAGCATTAACCAGCCTGAAACAGCAGTTTGATCTGGTCTTTCTAGACCCGCCTTATAGTCTGGATCTATGGGAAACTTTGGCTGCTCAAGCTGATCCACTGATCAAAGAAGATGGTTTTATCTATGTAGAAGCAGATCGTGAACTGAGTATATTGAAGCTGCCAAGTTCATGGCATTTAGTCAAAAATACCAAAGCCGGTACAGTACGCGCAGGGCTGTATCAGAAAAAAGCGGCTTAAGACCTACTTATATTAAATACTTAAATAAAAAAGGATTCCTTAAAGGAATCCTTTTTCATAAATGGAAGGTAACGATTAACGATTACGACGCCAATCCCGATCGCCTCTGTCACGTTTCCAGTCACGATGATCTTTATGTTTTTTCCAGTCCTTATCACCACGATCCCGATCATAATGTCCATTACGATCATGATGACCGCGATAACCTTCATCCCAAGGATCAACCACACAGCCTGTTAGCGCTACTGCCAATACAGATGACAGTAATATCATTTTTTTCATGTTCATCACCTCTATACCGCACTCAATTAGTATCAAGTGATTTCATGAAGAGTACGCGGAGCCATTGTTGCACTCTTGTATGATTTTGTTCATTTTCCATACTTAATTAAAGGATTTGTCTCGGATTTAATAAAAACTATTTATGCATATTTAGACTTAGATTCGCATAAATACAGCTAAGGATCTGCTTGGTTTTTCTAGCCATATTTTGAATACTACAGACTTTTCTAATAACCTGATTTTTATGACCTGGTTACTCTTTATTCTTGGTGCAATTATCGCAGGATTTGTACAGGGACTTACCGGTTTTGCTTTTGCATTAATTGCCATGTCATTCTGGGTATGGGGATTAAGTCCTCAACTTGCTGCGCCCTTAGTGGTTTTTGCCTCGGTGTGGAGTCACCTCATTTCATTATCCAATGAACCTAGACTTCCTCATCTGCACCGAACCTTATATCTGCCTTATTTAATCGCTGGTCTGATCGGTGTCCCACTCGGCACCTGGTTACTGAATATCGTTGAAGCGAGTACTTTTCGTATTTTGCTTGGTATATTTCTCGTGATCTGGTGTCCACTGATGTTGCTTAATCCACAGATTAAATTGATTCAACATTCAGGTAAAACTGCGGATGCAGGGATTGGTTTGGTTGGCGGCATCTTAGGAGGTTTAGGGGGATTCTGTGGTTCTGTACCCTCTGCGTGGTTAGTGCTGAAGCAGCTGCCGAAAGAACAGCAGCGCTATATATTGCGTCATTTTAATTTTGCCATACAGGTGTTTACCTTAGCCGCCTATTTACTGCAAGGAACCTTAAATCAGACTCACCTTCCCTATATGGCGGTACTCATTCTGGCTGTAAGTATTCCCGCTATTTTAGGCGCACGTCTGTTTCATCGAATTTCAGAATTACGTTTTAAACAGATTGTCTTAGGCTTGCTCTTCAGCTCGGGCTGCTTTCTCCTGATCAAAGAAGGCATTGACTCATTTGCACGATAGAGCAGCGCTAAAACCTTACATCACTTTGCTTTCAGCCCTATTGCTGTTATGTTAGCCCGAATGATTCTCAGGCGGATATAAGCAATGCAAATTCGTGATCAAATTATCCTTGTGACTGGTGGTGCTCGTGGATTGGGACTAGCCATTACCCAGCTCCTGATTCAGGAAGGTGCACGTGTGGTAGTAAATTACCATAGCAGCAAAACCCAAGCTGAAGCTTTGCAAAATCAGTATCCTGATCAGGTCTTTGCCTGTCAGGCAGATGTAACACAAGCTGATCAGGTACAAGCTTTATTCACTGCCAGCAAGGCCCATTTTGGAGAAGCCATCCATTCCGTCATTAATAATGCGCTGGTGCAGTTTGAGTTTAATGGCGATGAGCGACCTAAAGTTGAAGATCTGACCTGGGAAAGCATGGCCCGTCAGTTTAGTGGAGCAGTTCAAGCCTGTTTAAATACGACGCAAGCTGCATTAGAAGATATGAAACAGGCACATTTTGGTCGTATCGTGAATATTGGGACTAACCTGGTTCAAAACCCTGTCGTTCCTTATCATGATTATACGACTGCGAAAGCGGCGCTATTGGCCTTTACCCGAACTACTGCGCAAGACCTGGGTCAGTATGGGATTAACGTGAACATGCTTTCAGGCGGATTACTGCAAACTACAGATGCAAGTAAAGCAACGCCTGACTTTGTCTTTGACCTGATTGCTCAATCCACTCCTTTACGTCGCGTGATTACACCTGAAGAATTTGCGTCTGCTATTCTGATGTTCCTGTCACCTTATTCACGTGCAGTGACAGGTCAAAACCTGATTGTCGATGGCGGACTGGTTAAAGGTTAAAGATCGCCAAGGAAGAATGAGATTCTGAATTTCATTCTTCTATTTTTTGACCAGTTGTTGAATAAAACTACTTTTGCATAGCGCATTTACTTCTACAATAGTGCGCTCCCCATCAAAGTTCATCTTTTTCTATGAAACTCCTAACGGCATTGCTCAGTAGCATGTTACTGGCAGGTTGTATGTCCAATGATCTTAAAAAGTCAGAACAGCTTCTGCAAAACTTCAATTGTGCCAAGATTGATACAGCGCAAATGCCACACAGTAGTATGACGGATTATTATCAACACATGCTATACAGCAGCAAAACCAAGGTCGAATCTTATATTGAGCAATATCATCAAGGAGAAGAGCTTTTTGACCTGCCTTTATATGAAGTGGTAGAACAGCAATACAATCTTTATAAAGATGCCTGCCAGAATCTGGGGGGAATTTTATCTGAAGAGAATCAAAATTAAATTCGGTATTTATATATCGTACAGAAAAGCAGAGTCCATCCCTCTGCTTTTATTTTTCCTGAAATTAAAAATAGCGTTGATCAATACTGAATTTTTCAGGAAATTTAGGTTCAATATTGGCATAGAACGTCATGATCTCAGCCATATCCTGTTCATAATTTCCTGTTGGATAAATGATTTTACCTACGCCCGCTTCTTTTTTTGCATAATCCATATAAGCTAGCGCAATCGGCACACCCGCATTGATCGCCACATGATAAAAACCGGTTTTCCATTGTTCCTGACGGGCACGTGTGCCTTCCGGTGTAACCAGCATGACTAGTTTAGGATGCTGTTTAAATAGATCTGTCATGACCTGAACCATGCTTGGACGTGGCTCACCCGGTTGTTTGGGACGACGGTCAATACCAATTCCACCCATTGCACGTACAAAAGGCCCAAATGGAAATTTCATATAGCTGTCTTTAATGGTCAGACGCACATTCACTTTTAATGCCTTTAAGGCCAAACGTGCATATAGTGCATCCCAGTTACTGGTATGTGGCGCTGCAATCATCACACATTGATCAAGGTCTTCGGGCCATTGGTCATCGGTTTTCCAGCCCATTAAATTTAAAGTTTTCTCAGCTAAATTTTCAAACACAGCTACATCACAATCATTATCAAAATTTCGCCACAGTCTAACAATGCAGCAGAATATAGATAGTGCATCCTGATCAATAAAACATCAATTAATATATATTTGTATTTTTAAGCTTTAGGAAGAATTTCAATTTATTGTTATTTGAATATTTCTTCTTTCACTACCTATTGCAAGCTCACTCTTTTAAGCAAATAGTGAGTTCAATTTATTTTACTGATTTATATATTTTTCCATCCTAATTTTAGGATATGTCGATTTTAGCTTTCTTTCTATACTTCGCTGACATAATAAATTTCAGGAAGATTTTCATGAAAAAGACTTTAATTTGTCTTGCCTTAGCGGGGTTACTTACAGCATGTGGCGGTTCAGATAATGATCGTACAGAGGGTTCATCACCTGTTCCACCTACAGCTCCGGTCGGGACCGAAACTGGTGTACTGACAGATGGAATTATCTCAGGGGTAACATATATCACCAGCAGCGGTGCGGAAGGGGTTACTAATGAAAAAGGTGAATTTAAATTTAATGATGGAGAAAAGGTTAAATTCCTGATTGGTGACGTACAACTAGGTCAAGAAATTGAAGCGAAAGAACGTGTTACTCCGTTAGATTTAGCACAAACTGAAAATGCACGTACCAATCTGATGGTGCTTTTACAGTCTTTAGATACAGATAGTAATCATGACAATGGGATTAGCATCAGTACTGAAGCTGCTAATGCCCTTCTTAATAAAAGTTTAGATTTTTCTAAGGCCCCTACAGCATTTGCTACAGACGTGGTATCAACAGGCGTAGTTACCACAGAAAAATTGATTACACCTGAAAAAGCTGCAGAAAACTTCCAGTCAACTTTCTATAAAGATATTGCCGGTACTTGGGAAATTGGCCGTAATGCAAACAGCGCTGTTCTAATCCATATTTTAGAAGATGGCCGTTATGCCTTAGGTCAAGCAGAAGCTGCTGATGGTGATGGAACGCCTGGCATTGAAACTGGAGAGTTAAACTGGAATGCAACTACCAGTGTAATTTCACCGCGTATTATTCAAGACAGTAATGGTGAATGGGGACTCTCACATCCTGCAGAAGGCAAACCTTATACGTTAAACTATGATGGAATGACCTTAATTCTGACAGAACCGGGGATCAATACCGAATACCGTTTAAGCCGCGTCAAACAGTCTGCTAATGGTCTGGTAGGTGCATGGAGATTTAGTGACACCCATTTATTTGCCTTCTTTGACACAAACTATTATTTCTTCCTGGACACTGAAGGCGGAGATGATTGTGGCTGGCCTGGTATTGAATATGGCAAATTTATCCTCTCAGGTAATACACTTACGACCACTGAAGTTTTATTCGATACCAATGAATGTGGCGGATTACAAGACAGTTCCGATGGCAGCAAGACCATTGCAAACATCAATGTATCGGCTGAAACTCTGATCTTGCATCCACAAGGTGAAGGTCCTGTAACATTACAGCGCGTTAGATAATGAGCACTGCCTACCTAAAGAATTATCTTTAGGTAGGTTTAATTAATATGTTCAAAATGAATCGTACATCCCATCAATAAGTGCATCAGCTCAATTTGTGAAGTGCAGTCAGTTTTTTCATAAATATTCTTAAAATAAGTGCGTACTGAACTTAAAGTGATCCCACATTTCACTGCAATTTCTTCTAATTTATAGCCATTGATTAAAAGTTCACACAAATCAAATTCACGTTTTGACAGTTGATATGCTTGCTGCAAATAAGCTCTAGATAATGAATAATGCCGGTTTTTGTCTGTCATAAATACAGCAATCTGATGCTGAGCTTCAGAAAATTGCTGCATTTTTCTCAACCTTTTAAAAGGCACAACAGTGAGCATCAATTGCTGTCCTTTAGAATCCTGCAAAGCCAAGACCCCGCCTATTTCACTCGACATACTGGTATCTTCCAGCAAAGCACTCGATAGCAATCTTTCCAGACGTTCCTGATCACCTACCGGTGTTTTCAGCCGGTTATGCATATCCATTTCCAGACATGTTAAAGCTTCAATCATGCTTTGTGCTAGTGGATTTGAATAAGATAACTTGAGATCCTGATCCAGCAAAATAATACCGATTTTTAAACAGTCTAATACGGTATATAAGCTGATATTGTCTTGTTGTACCAAACTGATTTGCCGATGAATCTGTAAAGAGCGACGCAAATGTATGCCGATCCGTTTGAGAAAATTCAGTTCAGCTGCTTCAAAACCTTGAGTGTGCGGAGCACGATGTAGTCCCATGACTGCCCAGCGATAATTTCCTCTGTCCAGTAATACTCCCGCCATATATCCTATCCTGTAGGCTTAAGGCATTTTTCATAAAAGATATACTGTTCTGTTCCAGGTTGATCTGCATAATGACGGCAGTCCTGATTAAGTGCCTCCCCCATATCAATTTCATTCCATAAAGGCATATGCAGCTTCATGTCAATGACCCGAATCCGTTCATCCTGATAAGCAGCCAGACTTTCTTCCGGGATATTGTAAGTATAAACAAAGTCATAGGCGGGATTGAATTGATCAAGACCGGTAAAAATTGCACTATGACTCTGGGTATATTGCACAATATCCTGAATGACCTCTAGCCATAAAGCAGGCAATAAAGCAGCATCATATATTTTCGCGATGATATTATTTTCCTGTTCTGCTTTCATGACCGCTCTTATTAATAATTATTTCTATCAAATCATAACCTTAAGGTTTATAAAATAAAACTAAAGAAAACCTATCGCTTATTTTGTATTTTAATTATCTTAGTTTCTCATCTACATATATTTAATCCGTTTCACTTAACGAATCAATTTTTAACAAGATCTCTCTGTATATTGATAGCTCATACTTTTAATGTAAATCCTAATACAGAAGAACAAGAGGATGATCTTCAATGAAAAAAATATTATGGCCTGCTTTATTGGTAGTAACAGTTACTAGTTTAAGTGCATGTTCTAAACAGAATGACCGCGATATGGCCAGTGCAGATACTCAATCTAATACCACAAATGCTCCTGTTACTACAGAGACTACAAATAGTCAAAGCAATATGAGTACTGAGATGAGCAGTAATGCTACTGTCAACTCAAACTGGGCAGGCGAATATGAGGGTGTTTTCCCGTGTGCTGACTGCGAAGGGATTAAAGTTGAACTAGATCTTAATCCTGACAAAACTTATGAATTGAGTGAGGAATATTTAGGTAAAACTGGAAATAATGAAACTGAGACCAAAGGTAGCTTCACTTTCGATTCTCAACAACCTTCTATTATCGTCCTAGATGGAAAAGCTGAAAACCGGAAGTTTTATGTAGGTGATAATTTCGTTGAAGCTCGTGATATAGAAACAGGTAAGGAAATACAGAGTAATCTGAATTATAAATTAGTTAAAAAATCACCTTAATCATTTTCTAACTTAATAAAAAATCCCCGCAAATGCGGGGATTTTTTATTTCAACTATGTTGAGGGTAAATTATTTACCGCCAAACACATATGAAACACCTACACGGCCACCAACTTCGTTACCGCCAGCGAAACCAAGAGCAGCACTTAGAGAAGTACGGCCATCAGCGAATACGCTTGCAACACCTAAAGCACCGGCAGTTTCACCTTCATAGTGACCTACACCACCGAATACTGCGAATTGACCAGCACCGATGTTAGGAATTTGTTGTTGAGCAGCTAAAGCAATTGCAACACCACGGTAAGCAGTTTGCTCTACGTCATCAATACGGCTGTTCAAACGAGCTACTGTAGAATTGAATTGAGTTAAACGAGAATCAACTTCCACTAGAGCAGCATCAACTTTAGCATCAACAGCTTTAGAAGTTTCTTCTAAGTAGCCTTTCACAGAAGTTTTTGAACCAGTAGCAGCGTCAACAAAAGCGATGTCACCAGTGGTTTCAATACCAGCTGCTGTTACTGTAGTTTGCGCTGTAACTTTACCATCTGTAGTATTTGTAGCTTGTAAACCGTAAGTTTTATTACCTGCTTCATCTACTGCAATAATGCCAGTTTTTACATCCTTAGTTGATGTAGATACTGGAGCATTAGAAGTTACTGTATATTTATTACCACTTGTATCATTTGCAACTAATGGGTCTGTACTAGAAATTTTGATTTCACCAGCATTTGGGGCTTTAGAAACAGACTCACCATAGGTAACGTTTAGATTTGATACTAAACCAGTATTTACTGTAGTAGTACGATCGCCACCAGTTGTTTCATCAGCTGTACCTTTACCTACTTTAGTTAAGTTAGCATCACTAGTATCGCCAGTGTAAGCAGTCAAAGTATTATCAGTTGCTTTGAAATATTTACCATTAAATTCAACTACACGATTACCATCTTTATCATCGTAAGCATTTAGTACTGCTGTTGGTGCAGTTGTAGTAGTGCCTGTAACTGAAGTTGTAGTTACTGTACCTTTCTCAAGATCAACCACTCCACCTTTCGCCACATCCAAGACAGCTAAACCATTGCCTGTAACACCAGCTACAGCAGTATTGGCATCAGCTTCAGTTTTAATTGTTGCAAGAGTACCTTGAACATTTTTTCCAGCTAAAGTGAAATCGTATTTAGCTTTACCAGCTGTATCACGATCTTCTTCAGTAATGTTACCAATTTGAACATCTTTTTTAACTGAAACTACATCAGTTGCAGTAGTTGCTGGTGATGTTTCACCTGTAAAAGTGATTTTCTCATCAACTAGACCATTATTACCATGCCAGTCAGTATTTACTAACTGACCTTCAAGAGTATAAGTTCCGGCTGTTGTTGTTGTGGTGGTGGTGGTTGATCCACCAAAAGACCAATAATTATTTTGGTCTACATTACCATCAAAGCTTAAACCACCTGTTGTAGTACCACCTGTTGTAGATGGAGTTGATTCTGTAATTTGGACTTGACCAGCAGACACTACGATTGTGTAATCTTTTGTTTCACCTGTAAATGCTGTTAGCTTATTGCCTTCAAGCTTATACCAACCATTTTGAACAACCCCATTGCTGTCATTAGCATCTTCTACTTTAACAAGAACATCACCTTCAGCATTTGCGTATTTTACTACATCTGCTTGGTTCACTGCTGCTAGCGCACCAAAACTTACTGCTGCTAATGCAGCTGCCAATAAGGTTTTTTGAAATTTCATATAAATTTCCTTCAATTTTTATAAAAAGACTGGCCTACCCTAGGATCATGTAAACCAGCAAAACTGTTACGAATGCGTGGTTAAAAGGGAATTACGCCATTCATACCCCACCGCCACCGCGGTCCTGAGGCAATAATATACAAAACATAACAAATTTATCAATCAAAATTTGATTTATTTTTTAAATATTAATTTATCTATTATGTTTAATATTAATTTATATGTATAACTTTATGTTTTTATTGCATATATAATTGGATTATAATCATCAACTAAAAGTTTATGTTGTTAGAATTATTTACTAATATTTGAATTAAGCTGAGCTAAATAAATTTGATTTAAGAAATAAAGAAAATTCATTACAAATAATTACAACAAGTTATCTTAAATAAAGTTGTTACAATTGAAATATTTTCGAAGTTTTCTTAAAATTAGGCCCTGAAACATTGTAGTATTTAAAATACTTTTTAAGGCTAGGCTTAAAAGTATAGGAATAGATAGAAGGAATTTATGAGCAGCCAAAAAGAAAAAAATCTATTTGCTGAACGGCTGAAAAGTGCTTTAACAAATGCAAGACATCCTATAAGTCCTACTTATTTATCAAAAGAATTTAATTATCGTTATGACGGTCCAGCTATTTCAGTACAGTCAGCAAATAACTGGTTGTTAGGAAAGGCAATTCCTAGCCAAGATAAATTGGCAATACTCGCAATTTGGCTTAATGTTTCCAACCAATGGTTAAGATTTGGAGACCATGATTTTAATCCTGCCCCTCAAGTTTCAGAACATGATACTGAAGATTTGGATTATTATTTAAAGTTTCGCTCTTTAAAAAATACCCAGAAAGATATTATTAAAAAGTTGATTGATGAATTTAATCAATTGTAATCTTTTGAGTGAAGTAAGCTAATAGCTTTCTATGTTCATATTCACTTTTCTTTAAACGATCTTCATACTCTCTTAATTTTCGGTATAAAGATTTTAATTCATCCTTACTCACCAATACAAGTTTAGATTGATCATCTGAATTCTCACCCTCATTTATAACTGTATTGCTCATATTGCCATATATATCAATTATATTTTGATCAAATAATAAATCAAAACTTTACAAAAACCAAGCCTAAAAATATTACAAAAGTAAACATTTTTCATTTATTTAAAAAAAATTGAATACTTCATCAATCATTTATGACTATAAGTCAACTTAAGTCTCAAATTCTACTATATTTTTCATGAAAATCTCACTTTTATTTTATTTAAAATTAAAAAAATCCCCGCAAAAGCGGGGATTTTTTGAGCATATAATCGGGTAATGAATTACATCATACCGCCCATTCCACCCATGCCGCCCATATCAGGCATCGCTGGTTTTTCTTCTGGGATTTCAGTAATCATACATTCAGTTGTCAACATCAAGCCAGCAACAGAAGCTGCATGCTCAAGTGCAGAACGAGTTACTTTCGCAGGGTCAAGAATACCCATTTCCAGCATGTCGCCATATTCACCTGTCGCAGCGTTATAACCATAGTTACCTTCACCGTTCTTCACAGCATTGATCACAACAGATGGCTCATCACCAGCATTGGCTACGATTTGACGAAGAGGAGCTTCGATTGCACGACGAAGAATGTTGATACCTACGTTTTGGTCATCGTTAGCACCAGTCAGACCATCAAGTGCAGATGCAGCACGTACCAGTGCAACACCACCACCCGCAACAACACCTTCTTCAACTGCAGCACGAGTTGCATGAAGTGCGTCGTCTACACGGTCTTTCTTTTCTTTCATTTCAACTTCAGTTGCAGCACCGATTTTGATAACTGCTACACCGCCTGCCAATTTAGCAACGCGTTCTTGAAGTTTTTCTTTGTCGTATTCAGAAGTAGATTCTTCGATTTGTGCACGGATTTGCTGAACACGCTCAGAAATCTGATTTGCATCACCAGCACCATCAACAATCACTGTATTTTCTTTAGATACAGTCACTTTGTGTGCAGTACCTAAGTGTTCAAGTGAAGTTTGATCTAACTGCATACCGATTTCTTCAGAAATCACAGTACCGCCAGTCAGGATCGCGATATCTTGAAGCATTGCTTTACGACGGTCACCGAAGCCAGGTGCTTTAACCGCACATACTTTGATAATGCCGCGCATGTTATTTACTACAAGTGTAGCCAACGCTTCGCCTTCAACATCTTCAGCGATGATAAGAAGAGGCTTACCAGTTTTCGCAACAGCTTCCAAAACAGTGATCAATTCACGGATGTTGCTAATTTTCTTGTCAACCAACAGGATGTATGGGTTTTCAAGTTCAGCAGTCAACGTGTCTTGTTTGTTTGCAAAGTATGGAGAAATATAACCGCGGTCAAACTGCATACCTTCTACAACATCAAGCGAATCTTCAAAGCCTGAACCTTCCTCAACAGTGATTACGCCTTCTTTGCCTACTTTTTCCATTGCTTGTGCAATCAGAGAACCCACAGTGGTGTCAGAGTTTGCAGAGATCGAACCGACTTGCTCAATCGCTTTAGAATCAGAAGCTGGTTTTGCAGTTTGTTTAATATTTTCAACAACAGTTTTAACTGCAAGGTCGATACCACGTTTCAGATCCATTGGGTTCATACCCGCAGTTACTGACTTGATCCCTTCGTTCAGGATTGCTTGAGCCAATACAGTTGCAGTTGTTGTACCGTCACCTGCGATATCATTGGTTTTTGAAGAAACTTCACGAACCAGTTGCGCACCCATGTTTTCGAATTTGTCTTTCAGGGTAATTTCTTTCGCAACAGATACACCATCTTTAGTAATGTGCGGTGCACCGAAAGAACGGTCGATTACAACGTTACGGCCTTTAGGACCTAAAGTCACTTTCACCGCATCTGCAAGGATGTTCACACCAGCGATCATTTTTGAACGAGCTGAATCACCAAATTTTACGTCTTTAGCTGACATATTTGACTCCGAATATTGTTGTATCTTTACAAAATCTGAATTGGAATGAGTAAAACGATCTGGCGCAGATTAAGCTTCTAATACTGCCAGAATGTCAGACTCTTTCATGATTAAAAGTTCTTCGCCGTTTACTTTTACAGTTGTACCTGCATAAGTACCGAACAATACTTTGTCGCCAACTTTTACGTCTAACGCGCGTACGCCATTGTCAGTGATTTGACCATTACCAACTGCAATGATTTCACCTTGTGCAGGTTTTTCAGCAGCAGAACCTGGAAGTAAGATGCCCCCAGCTGTTTTTGTTTCTTCTTCAACACGACGAATAACAACGCGGTCATGTAATGGACGAATGTTGCTCATAAATAACTCCATCAGACTAAGTCTTTTTTAGATCACCGATGACGACTTATTTATTCCATTGGTCATCATCAAAATTTTTTGATGTCCTTTTTATGGAGATGGAATAAAACGCTTCAAGGGCAAAAATGAAAAAAAATTGGTTTTTTTTTGATTTTTTGATGGATTGCGTATTTTTTGTCTATTTATTTATGGGATCAGGCTGTGGAACAAAGGTTTTTAACTGTTCATCAAAACAATATTGCGTAATTTTTCCTGTTGCATCAATTGCATTAAAGCTATTCGGCTGATTCTTATGTAGTCGATGCGAGGCAGAAGTCCCAGCATGTACATCATAAACCGGATGATCTCCTCCCAATTCGAATATACGGTTCAAATCATAGACTGCGGTACGATGCAAATGCCCATGCAATACAGCAAACAGACCATGCTGTGACCAGGACTCCAGTGCAATTTTGGCCATTAGGGGAATATCCTTAAAACCCCGCTTATTCTGAAATGGCACATAAAAAGGTTGATGACTGACAATAATCTTAATTTTGGAAGCAGTCGCCTGCTGTAGTTTCAGGTCAATCCTTTGAATCTGCTCAAGGGATAAATGGCCTTTGGTATGATATCGACGTCTAATCGAATTTACCCCAATCAGATAAAAATGTTCAGTTTCTAAAACAGGCTCGAGTTCACCGAAAAATAATTGATAACGGGTAAATGGAGTAAATAGCCGATTCCATAAATGATAAAGCGGAATGTCATGATTCCCCGGGATCACCAGATAAGGCGTATTCAACTGATCCAGAAACCGTTTACATGCAAAGAACTGTCCCAAACGTGCTCGCTGGGTGAGATCGCCGCTGACTACCACCGCTTCCAGTGCATGATCCCGACAAAATTGCTGGATGGCTTCCAAACATTCAGGTCTTTCTGTACCAAAATGTAGATCAGAGAGATGCAGAATCATGCGGCACCATTACACTTAAACTATTTTTTAAAACTGAAATATTTAACGGTGGTGTCATTTCTACCGTTTCCCCATCTATGGCAACCATTAATTTTTTGCGTTTAGACTCAATTCGCACCTGATCTGCAGCAAAACTATAGACATCGGAGGCTTGATCAATTTTGCCCCGAATTAACTGATATACCAGCTTGAATAACGTCAGCTTGTCACTTTTAGAGACCACAACCCCAGCCACCTTCCCTTGCTCAGCAGCTTGGGCAATCCGCATTTTCATGTCTGCTAACTGTAGTGGATTATTGCCAAAGAAAATCAGTGGAGTTTTGACCGGATATTTCTTCTGATCTACCCAGATTTCCAGTTTTAATTCTTTACGGTCACGAATCAACACATCGAGTGCTGAGGTATAGGCATGTAAAGGGAAACGGCCAAATATGCGATTATAGTCTTCACGTTTTTTAATAAATAAGGGATATAAGCCCAGACTAGCATTGTTCAGGTAGATTTCCTGATTGATGCGTGCCACATGGATACGTTTGGTTTGACCCGTTGCAATGACTTGTGCGGCTTCAACCAAATCTAAGGGAATATCCAGCAATCTTGCCGCATAGTTAAAAGTACCTAGAGGCAATATTCCGACTGGAATATCAGTTTCAAGCAGGTGTTTGGCGACTGAATTGAGCGTTCCATCTCCTCCTGCTGCCACGACCACACCATGATCCGGCGATTGTTGATGCCGTTGCAGCACTTCAGCAATGACTTTTTTGAACTGTTCTGGATCGTTGATTTCAAAGGCTTTAGTCTCAAAATCATGCGCTGCAAAAATATCTAGTAATTGCTCATATTTTTCTTGTTGGTCGAATAGACGGAAACCAGAATTATGATTATAAATAATGGATAAGGGTTTAGATTGATTAGACATTTTTTACACAGATTGATGCACACCTATTGGCATTTTGTCCAATTCATAAACAATTAATAGTTGCTTTATGTAAAATTCGAATGGCGACCATTTATTTAATCAATAACAAATATAACTGAACAATTTTAATTAAACATTTGATTTAAATAAAAATAATTAAAATAAATACCACACATAAAGCTAATAAATACATATTTAGGATTTTGAATTTATTTATATCTTATTGTTTTATATAAATTTAAACAGAAAATAGCATAATATTCCAAATAAAATCCAGCACTTCTTTAGTCTTATTTTTTTGATGATTTTATGCTTTAATACAGCCACTTTTTTTCATATTTCATCTGGCCAGTATTTTATTGACCAGATTGTACTTTGTACAAAATTTTGTACACATTTGAGATAGGCCTCACCATGACCCAAGTGAACGCACCAGAATTCGTTCGTCACCCTAAGCTTATTGCATGGGTGGAAGAAATTGCTAAATTAACAAAACCAGCAAAAATTGAATGGTGTGACGGTAGCGCAGAAGAATATCAACGTTATATCGACTTGATGATCGCTAACGGCACAATGCAAGCGCTTAACCAAGAGAAACATCCTGGTTCTTATCTTGCAAATTCTGATCCTTCTGACGTTGCTCGTGTTGAAGACCGTACTTTTATCTGTTCTGCAAATAAAGAAGATGCTGGCGCGACCAATAACTGGGAAGATCCAGCAGTTATGCGCGAAAAATTGAATGGTCTGTTTGACGGTTCAATGAAAGGTCGTACCCTGTATGTGGTTCCATTCTCTATGGGTCCTTTGGGTTCACACATTGCGCACATCGGTATCGAATTAACTGACTCTCCTTATGTAGCAGTTAGCATGTCTAAAATGGCTCGTATGGGTAAAGCTGTTTATGACGTTCTAGGTACAGATGGTGAATTTGTTCCTTGCGTACACACTGTAGGTGCACCACTTGAAGAAGGTCAAAAAGATGTTGCTTGGCCTTGCAACAAAGAAAAATACATCGTGCACTACCCAGAAACTCGTGAAATCTGGTCATTTGGTTCTGGTTACGGCGGTAACGCATTGTTAGGTAAAAAATGCCTGGCTTTACGTATTGCATCTTATATGGGTCGTCAACAAGGCTGGTTAGCTGAACACATGCTAATCCTTGGCGTGACTAGCCCTAAAGGCGAAAAACACTACATCGCAGCTGCATTCCCATCTGCTTGTGGTAAAACAAACTTCGCGATGCTGATTCCACCAGCAGGTTACGAAGGCTGGAAAATTGAAACTGTAGGTGACGATATTGCCTGGATCAAACCAGGTGAAGATGGTCGCTTATATGCGATCAACCCTGAAGCTGGTTTCTTCGGTGTAGCTCCTGGTACAAATACCAAAACTAACCCAAACTGTATGGCAACGCTTCATAAAGACGTGATCTATACAAACGTTGCTGTAACTGACAACGGTGAAGTTTGGTGGGAAGGTCTGACTAAAGAAGCACCTGCGAATCTGACTAACTGGAAAGGTCAACCACACACTGGTGAAGAAAAAGCAGCTCATCCGAATGCTCGTTTCACAGTTTCTGCTGGTCAATGCCCTTCTATCGATGCTGACTGGGAAAATCCAGCAGGTGTTCCAATTTCTGCGTTCATCTTCGGTGGTCGCCGTGCAGACACAGTGCCTCTAATTTCAGAAGCATTTGACTGGGTTGACGGTGTTTATAAAGCTGCCACCATGGGTTCTGAAACAACTGCTGCTGCTGTTGGTCAACAAGGTATCGTTCGTCGCGACCCATTTGCGATGCTTCCATTTGCTGGCTACAACATGGCTGACTACTTCACTCACTGGTTAGAAATGGGTGAGAAAGTTGGCGAAAAAGCTGCTGCTGCTGGTAACAAGCTTCCTGGTATCTACAACGTGAACTGGTTCCGTCGTGATGCCGAAGGCAACTTCGTATGGCCTGGTTTCGGTCAAAACATGCGTGTTCTTGAGTGGATCATCGATCGTTGTGAAGGTCGTGCTGATGCTGTTGAAACTCCAATCGGCCGTGTACCTACTTACGAACAGCTCAACTGGACTGGTTCTGATTTCACTAAAGAACAGTTTGACCTGGTAACTTCTCAAGACAAAGATCAATGGATCAAAGAACTTGAAAGCCACACTGAATTGTTCAACAAATTGGGTGATCGTCTGCCAGAAGCGTTGAAAAAACGCCAAGCTGAACTTCTTGAAGCGGTCAAATCTGCTTAATTGCTGATTTAATTTTAAAAAGGTCGCGTAAGCGGCCTTTTTTTATTATTTTAAGGCAAGGTTAAAGTCAATCTTTTAATCTGTTTTACATCTAAATGAAAACCACTTTTCATCATTCATTAATCTCCTTAAAGAACAGCATTTGACCAATCAATCCAATATAAAAATCAAGCAATTACTCTAAACAAATGGTAAATTTATGTTTTATAAAAATATTTGAAAATTCCATTATTTATTAAGACTAAAGTCCTATAAAAAGAGAAAACTTGGAGGCGTATAAATATATGAAATCTCCTCACTTTCTCTCTCACTAAAACATAACTTTTTAGATTTTATAGCAATGAAAATTTAAAAAAGATGTGTTTTACAGCATTCCTTTGGAGCAATGTTGTGAATCAGCCACTTCCTGAAGCTGCTACACCGCAGCTTGACCGTAAAACACGGGTTAAATCTATTCTCGGTGGTTCTGCAGGTAACTTGGTCGAATGGTACGACTGGTATGTTTATGCAGCCTTTACCTTATATTTCGCTTCACAGTTCTTCCCTGATGGTGACAATACCGTCAAGCTCCTTCAGGCTGCTGCTGTATTCGCACTTGGTTTCTTGATGCGTCCGATTGGCGCATGGATTATGGGGATTTACGCTGACCGTAAGGGTCGTAAAGCCGGTTTAACACTTTCTGTATCTTTGATGTGTGTCGGTTCCCTGATTATCGCCTGTGCACCTACCTATGATTCAGTGGGTATGCTGGCCCCTGCGCTGTTGTTATTTGCTCGTTTATTGCAAGGTCTGAGTGTGGGTGGTGAATACGGTTCAAGTGCCACCTACTTGACCGAAATGGCAGGTAAAAATCACCGTGGTTTCTACTCAAGCTTCCAGTATGTGACCCTAATCTCAGGTCAGCTATTGGCACTCTGTGTCTTGATCTTCCTACAACGCACTTTGACTGAAGCACAACTCACTGAATGGGGCTGGCGTATTCCCTTCCTGATCGGTGCATTCCTGGCGATTGTAGTGTTCTGGATCCGTCGCGGTCTGGTAGAAACACAATCTTCAAAACAGGCTGTTGAACAAGCAAAAAAAGGTGGTCCTAAATCCGGTGCCTTAGCCTTATTCACCAAATATCCTAAACAGGCATTTACCGTGATCATGCTGACCGCAGGTGGTACTTTAGCTTTCAATACTTTCACTACTTATCTGCAAAAGTACTTAGTCAATACTTCTGGTTTTGAAAAGACTACAGCGACTGAAATCACAACCCTCGCCATCTTCGTATTCATGTTATTGCAACCAGTTGTGGGTGCACTCTCTGACAAGATTGGCCGCAAGCCAATCATGATTGCTTTTGGTGTGCTTGGTGTACTATTTACCATTCCTATCTTTAATGGCTTAGGCTCAACTACCAACCCAACAACCGCATTCATGCTGTGTATGAGCGGTATGGTAATTGTGACTGGTTATACGGCGATTAATGCAGTGGTAAAAGCTGAGCTATTCCCTGCACACATTCGTGCCCTAGGTGTAGCTTTACCTTATGCAATTGCTAACACCCTATTTGGGGGTACCGCAGAACTAGTGGCTTTAAGTTTTAAGAATGCCGGCCATGAAAATTACTTCTTCTATTACATTACTTTTATGATTGGCCTGTCGCTGCTCACTTATGTCTTTATGAAAGACACTAAAAAGCACAGCATGATTACTGATGACTAAGTAACTGTATTGCTTTAGGAGCTTTCCGGATGGAAACATTCGGAAAGCTTTTTTATTGGAATTTTATGTTTACTGCCATTCCGCTATTTCATTGCTATGGCATACTTGTCTGATAAAAATACGGGAAATCATCATGATGAAAAAAACAGTTTTTTTACTCGGTTTAACTATCGGCACTTTAGGCCTGACAGCATGTCAGACGGCACCTCAACAATTTAACGGTCAGACCGGTTATGAAATTCTGGAACGTTCAGAAAATTCCGCAACCTTAAGCTATACATTAGCAGGACGACCAAGTCAGGATGAAAACAGGTTACAGGCTGCTTGCAGACAAGTTCTTGGAACCTCTAAAAGTTATAATATCCAGATTATTAATAGTCAGGAAATAGTTAACCCAACTCCTGAACAGGTTCAGTATGGCCGTCAACTCGGGGATAGCCGCACCCAAATCAGTTTGAGTAATACACCTGATTTATATAACAGTGAAAATCCGGGTGCCCGAGAGGCATTAGAAGCTCGCCCTACCACTGTACGTGTGATTCGCTATACCTGCTCATAAAACAGAGCATAAAAAAGGGCTTGATGCCCTTTTTTTTCTTTTTCAATTCTTGGATGTTATTTAGTTCGATAGAAGCTGACATTACGGAATTCTGGTGATTCATCCAGATCTGGCCAGGTAGTCGCACTACGTTCATCCAGTTTGAGATATTGCGGATGACTAAAATTTTTCACCCGACTATCTGCGACCCAGACTTCTGGTGCAAATTTCAGGAATTCATCCAGGAAGAAACGGTTACACTGATCATAAAGCACATCTGCCGCTAGCAGTATATCCACCTGTTCTGCTTTATAGAGATCATCCAGATATTCCAGCTCAACATCATTTAACTCAGCATTGGCACGACAGGCATTCAGACTGACCTGATCGATATCACAACAGATCACACGTTTGGCTCCTGCCATTTTCGCTGCAATAGCAACAACACCTGATCCTGCACCAAAATCTAGTACCACTTTGTCTTTGACATGATGCGGTTCAGCCAGCAACCACTGTGCCATGGCCAATCCTGATGCCCAGCAGAAGATCCAGTACGGCGTATCATTCCAGATACGACGAATCACTTCATCATCTAGTTTGTCTGTCGGAAAGACTGGTGGAATCAGCCAAAGTGAAATTGGCGTTTCAGGGAGTTGCTGTGCGTGTAATTCGCAATTTGGAATCACATCATGCAAGGCTTGTAAAAGATGTTCAGGGGCTTTAGGGAATTGGACAGTACAGCTCATGAAAAAAGCCTTGATGCAAAAATATCTTTATTGGAATTTATACATTAAATTGGATAAGTGACCATGTCATTCGCAGCTGTTCGAGCAGACTGAAATCTAATCTATCCTGTTTCTGCGACGTATCAACCACGTAAAAGAAATATGACGAGTTCTACGAATGACAAATGGTTTTGGTTACTTTTGCCGAAACAAAAGTAACGAATGAGCTTCTTACATCTATAGTCACAACGATACAACTCCGCCGTAACTAATTAAAATTTCAATTAACCCAAAGCCTTCTCAGCAGCTTCTACAGTTTGACGAATCAGCGTAGTGATTGTCATAGGACCTACACCACCCGGAACTGGGGTATAAGCAGAAGCGATTTCTTCGATACCGACTAATTGAATATCACCCACACCACCGCCATCACGTGGGTGGAAGCCAGCATCAACAACCACTGCACCTGGTTTAATCCAGTCTTTCTGGATCAGTTCAGCTTTACCCACAGCACCTACAACGATGTCAGCCTGTTTTACAAATTCAGGCAAGTTTTGAGTACGTGAATGGCAAATGGTCACTGTAGCATTCGCTTCAAGCAACATTGCTGCCATTGGTTTACCTAGAATCGCAGAACGACCAACCACTACCGCATGTTTACCTGCGATTTCAATATTGTTTTCTTTCAGGATGGTCATGATACCTGCAGGAGTAGCAGAACCGTAAGCTGCTTCACCCATCGCCATACGACCATAACCCAGGCAAGTCACACCATCTACATCTTTTTCAAGCGAGATTGCATCGAAACAAGCACGTTCATCAATTTGTGCAGGAACCGGATGTTGTAACAGAATACCGTGAACATCCGGATTTGCATTCAGTTTTTCAATTTCAGCCAGCAATTCTTCAGTAGTCGTTTCTTTTGGAAGCTCAACTTTTAATGAATCCATACCAACACGGCGGCAAGCATTACCTTTCATACGTACATAAGTTGCAGATGCGCCATCGTCACCCACCAAAATAGTCGCAAGAATTGGAGTACGACCTGACTTTGCTTTCAGCGCTTCTACGCGAGTTAACAAGTCAGCTTCAATTTGCTTCGCTAATGCACGACCGTCTAGAACTAATGCCACGGCACTTCTCCCAAGTGTTGATATGAATCAATTTTGCACATTCTACATGATAATTCTGAATATTTTCCGCCATATGCTGTTTTTATGCGCATACAAATGAATATCCTATTGTTTTTTTTTCAGAGCTTGATAATATACGCATCAACAAGACGCGGCGGGGTGGCAGAGTGGTCATGCAGCGGACTGCAACTCCGTGGACGCCGGTTCGATTCCGACCTCCGCCTCCAATCTTGTTAAAGCCCGAGTGGTGAAATCGGTAGACACAGGGGATTTAAAATCCCCCGCCCACAAAGCGTGCCAGTTCGAGTCTGGCCTCGGGCACCATTCTTCTACTACTGAAGATGGTGCAAATAAAGAACCCAGCGAAAGCTGGTTTTTTTATGCCTGTAATTTGCTAAATCTAATTCTCAATAGAATTCTATAAGCATTCGCCAACCTGCTCTGCTTTCAAAATATTATCCAGCAGAGCGTAAATAACCTTCCAGATCCTGTTCCAGTTTTTCCTGAAAATGAATCGGCTCAATGATCTTTACATGCGGTAGCCAGTAACGTACCAGTGGCAGCAACTGCATTTCATGACGAATCTGACAACTAATTAACAATTCTCCAGACTCTGATTCCTGTTCGATCTGCTGTTCCGGAAATAAACGGCGCTCTTTAAAAAATACCGTGACTTCAGGTTGCACCTTCATCAAAACCTGCTGTTTTTGCTGACCAAACCAGATGCTGTCTTCATCTGCCAGCATTTTCAGAACTTCAGGATCATGCTCAAAGCTTTCATTTTCAAAAACCAGTTTGACTTCCTGCAACTGACTTAAACGATAAGTTTTGAGTTCAGCTTCAGTGACACCAGCCAGATACCAGATGCCATGATGATGAATCAATCGGTATGGCTGGATGATCCGTGTTTGTTCGGAATATTGCAGCTCAATCTGCTGCCGTTTATAGATCGCCCCTGCAAGCAGCTTGAAATGCTCGGCAAACTGTTTGGCATCTTCAAAATAATAACCTTTTGCCGAAAATACCTGATTTGCCCGCTCATCCAGCAATTCACGAATAAAAGACATATCCAGTGCCGGATACAGCTCACTGATTCCGGACAACTGTGCAAAATTCTGGATATCCTGCAACTTGAAACGCCCTAAATATGAAGGCTCAAGATAATAGCGTTTGGTATTTTGATCCTGTATGAGCGGTAAATACGCATTCAGACGAACAAAATCACGCTCAATGGTACGGGTGCTGACCTGAAATTCTCGTGCCAGCTCCTGTACACTTAACTGATGCCCTATATTAAGTTTGGTTAAAATATTTGCCAAACGGTCTGCGAGGCGCTCATGCGTTGACGCATTGCCCTTCATAAATACCCTCTTCGTGCCGCTTGTGCAGCACAATGAATCATTTGCTTAGAATTTTTAAATTATGGGAAAATTATACAGCCAAATAAAAACAAGATTAGAGTTATTCACTTCAACTTAAGGCTAATAGCAAGGTGTTTTTTTAAGATTTTTTACGACGTTTGTAGTGAGGTTTCGGTGCTGAGTGGCTCAGCCGTTCCATATAGCGTTCCAGATGCAACATGGCTTGATACAGCTTGTGTAGATCGGAACGAAGTAACTGATTACGGATAATCGCTTTATGCAAACGCTTCAATGCACGAAAGCCATGTTCATGCGTATAAGGGGTGGACACTATCTTCATAATATACTTCCTTTTAATACGTGACATTTCATCTAATACCAAACAATTTAGTCAGATTATATTTAAGCGCTAATTTACTCCTCAGTTTTGACAGGTTGTGTCGAATAATCGACACTTTTTACCGTTTTTTAAAATTTATATCCCTATTTCAAGCAATTAATTTAAATTAGTTATCTTTTTTTTATGCAAAATAAAAGCCAACAAAAGTTGGCTTTTAGTATTTCTATCACAAGAATAATTAGATGATTTCCACCACAATCTTACCGATATGTTCACCCGTATCCATCGTTGTATGCGCATCCTGAATCTGGTCAAATTTGAAGGTTTTATAGATCATCGGTAAACATTCACCTTTTGCCCAGAGTGGTGCCACATGCTCTTTCAGGCCTTGGGCAATTTCAGCTTTCTCAGCCGTATTGCGTGCACGCATGGTAGAACCAGTAATGGTCAAACGTTTCATCATGATTTGACCCAATTTTACATCCTTAGCTTTAGCGCCGCCCAGGAATGCGATATACACCAGACGACCATCACGGCGCAGCAGATTCAGATTTTTCTCTAGGTACGGCGCACCCACCATATCCAGAATCACATCTACACCGGCATTATCCGTAGCTTCATTGATGACCTGCTCAAAGTCTTGGGTCTTGTAATTGATTCCTGTGGTCAGATGTGAAATCGCCTGAATTTTTTCATCACTGCCTGCTGTCGCGAAGGTTTTGATGCCTAATGATTTGCACAGCATTAAGGCTGTGGTTCCAATCCCGCTAGTTCCGCCATGAATCAGTACAGTCTCTCCTGCCTTAGCCTTACCCATCTGGAACACATTTGCCCATACAGTGAAAAAGGTTTCCGGAATCGCCGCAGCCTGTACAAAACTCACACCTTCAGGAATGTTTAAAGTCTGGCTTTCAGGCACGACGCAATATTCTGCATAACCACCGCCATTGGTCAGACCACAGACTTTGTCACCTACTTTAAACTGGCTTACTTCACTCCCGACTGCAACAACTTCACCGGCAACTTCCAGACCTGGTACAGGAGTCACGCCCTTAGGCATTGGATACAAACCCTGACGCTGCAAGATATCCGGACGGTTAATCCCGAAAGCATGTACCTTAACCAGCACTTCGTCTGCTTTAGGTTCAGGGATGGCAACCGTTTCATAAGCGAGTTTCTCTACACCACCCGGTTCTGTAATGATGACTTGTTGCATGCTGTATTGCGTCATGGATTCTTTCCCTAATATTCATGTTTCGTATTTTTCGAACTTATTTGAACATAGAAATGCTATGGATTGAAGCAGCATGGACTTATGTATAATCAGCTGCCTATTTAGTAAATTGATATAAGACCATTGATGACAATAATTACAAAAGCGAAAACAGAGGATATCGACGCTATTCTTGAGATCTGGTTCAAGGCTTCTGTAAGGGCGCATGATTTTATTCCTGCTAGTTATTGGGAAAATCAGCTGCTTCAAATGCGAGATTTATATTTACCCTTAGCAGAAAACTATGTCCTTAAAGAAAATCATACGGTGCTTGGCTTTGTTTCATTATTAAAATCGGAAAATATATTAGCTGCACTTTTCATTGATCCTGAGCAGCAAGGTGCTGGCTATGGCCGCCGTTTAGTTAATTTCTTAAAACAGCAATGTAATCAGCTGCATTTAAATGTCTATGCTGCAAATACATCAGCAGTTCATTTTTACCAAAAGCAGGGTTTTAAGATGATCAATCAAGGAATCGATGAGAATACCGGTCAAGCTGAACTTACTATGAGCTGGTTTAAATCTTAATTTTGAAATGATGAGAGCAAATTCATGTCAGCAGTCATCCCCTACAATGAAGATAATTACAGTGACTTCGAATGGTTTGAAGGCTTTGCTGTGATCCGTTTCTATGCTGACTGGTGCAAGCCTTGTGTACAGAATTTTCCGGTTTTTGAGGAACTGGCAGCACAATATGCTGGGCATAACCCAGAAATTAAGTTCGGTAAAATCAATGTCGATCAATCACCGATTCTGACCTTACGCTATAATGTCTATGGCTTGCCTTCCACTCTAATCTTTAAAAATAGCCAGATTATTCATCGTATTGCGGGTGTGAAAAGCTTGTCTGAAATGAAATCTATTTTGTCTCAAGTTCTGAATAAGTCATCCGATTCCGACTGATTCGAATAAGCAATTTCTTATTTAGCAGATTGATCTGACATCTGCACAAACTGCATCAGGAATTTGCGTACCAGCGGCAATACAAGCAGAATCAGTGGAAATGCCACCAGCCATGACAGCCCCCAAGCATGTAACCATAGCGAGATAAACGCATCGCTCCAACCTTTATTCAGCAGCATATTAAAGCAGGAAATCGCACCGCTCATAATGCCGGAAAGGATTAAGGGCATTAACCAGTTCAGATGTTTTGGGTGAAATTTTGGGAGATTCTTTTTCATAAATGACCTTTAGAATACTTACTGTTCTTCACTTTGGGCTTTCACTGTCTGTTTTAAGGATTTCATAAACTGGGCAAATTGCGGCATGAATTCCTTGAAGAGTGGCAACTCTTTATTTTCCAGCATGACTTCACTAAACAGTTTTAAGCCGATAACAAATGCTTTGGTACTTTCCTCATCTAGCAACTGACTGGCTTGAAGTTTTTCCAGTATTTTAAAGATGTCATCGTGATTACCCACCTGAAACTGTAGCTCCTCAGTATAGGTTGATGGATTACCTTGGGCATCAGCCAGATGTTGAACAGTCACTTCATAGAGATGTTGTTTCATGTCCTGCTCCTACAGTTGACGGATATTAATTGCAGCCTGTTCAATCTGGGCAGCAATATCACTGATCTGCTCTGGACGAAGTTCATTTTGCAGTTTGAATCGTAGTGAAGCTTTCAGGCTTTCCATTGAATTATGGATATCGATATAGCGCTCATCTTCTTGAATGCGGCGACGGGTTTCAAAACGGTTAAGAACTCTTTGTAGAGTTTCCTGACTATCTGTAAGATGTTCACGGCCTTTGTCTGTAATGTGATATTGCTTGCGTTCATCAGCACTCATGACCACTTGGCTATATTGCTGTTCTTCAAGGTAGTTAATTGTTGGGCAGATCGTACCTGTACTCGGCTTATAGTTCCCCCCGACCAAAGCAGCAACATCTTTGATAATGTCATAGCTGTATTTGGGTGCTTGGGCAATAAAATGCAGCACGAGCAGTTTCATTTCACCTGCTTCAAAAAGGCGTTTACGAGGTTTTGGAGAGTTTTTTCGCTCTTCTTTTAATGCAGTATCAGAAGTTCTAGACATTGAAAAGATATATCTTAAATTTAATTAAGATATATCTTTTCATAGATAATATTGAATTTATTTCAAGTGAAGCAATAAAAGTTAAATTTAAGAAGAAAAAATAGGCACGAAATACTTGTGAAAAAATCCTTCCTTATAAAGCCATTTTCTCAGTTGAGATTACAACAATTAACTAGGAACTTTTTTTATAGTTACTGTCTTATCTAAATGTATAAAAATAGATGATTTATAATCTTAGTCCCTCAACTTAAATTTTAACTTTTATATTCTCGCACCATTCGATCACTGACATCTTCCGGATAGCAAAACGGTGCATAACCACCAGCACGGTTATAAGCACTACGCTTGCCGCAACGACTACCATTACGCGCTGTATTGTATGGACAAGGACAATTTCCCGGATAGCTTTCAATCGACTGTTGAATAATCTTCTGTTTAATTGCTTCCGTACTTTGGCTGCTCTGCTTGGCTTCTGCTCCAAAAGCTACACATAGTCCAACTAGTAATAATAATTTTTTCATACATTCCCTCCATCTACGGAGCATTGTATAAAGCTACATATAAATTGAAAGATCACATTTTGAATAACCGAATGATTTTCAAACATTCAAAATTCAGGCAATAAAAAACCCGCCTTACAGCGGGTTTTTTCTTCAAATCAGTCTAGCCTTATAGACGAACCAATTCCACGATTTTCTCAGCAAGTTCTTCAACCGTATCGGCTGTATAAGTCACATCTGTACCTTCTGCAAGGTCAGTAATCACTACTACACCAGTTTCACGAACAAGTGCAACCTGTTCAGCAGTCAGACCCGCTTTCGCAATTGCAACTACACCTTGTTGGATCAACAGGCTTTCAAGCGCTTGAGTATTTTCCAGCGCTTTTGCAGTTACAGTTACCGCAGCAGGTTTTTGTCCTAAACGTGCAGCACGTGCTTCAGCAGTTACAGGCTCGTTGTGGGCAGTCCATTCTACTGCAGCTTCAACCATACCCGCACCAACAGTCACGTTGCTTAGACGGTCGATGAAAATGAATGAACCTGTGTAACGGCTATCTTGATAACGGTCAAATACCACTGGCGCATCAAATTCGATAGTGACATCAGCAATTGCATTCAGATCCAGCTGCTCTACTTGTAGTTTTTCCAATGTATTGACATTGGTACGGTAGTTAATTTTCGCAACTTTTGCAGGAATCGTTTGAGTACCAAACTTCACATTATAAAGTTTACCAACCACCAGCGGCTGGTCGTTCATCCATACCACAGATGCGCGAGCAGAACGTGAAATCAGTGGTTGTTCGCCAGCTTTCACCAACACGTTACCACGTGAAATATCAATTTCATCATTTAGCGTTAAAGTAACAGCTTGACCAGCTACAGCATGATCCAGATTACCGTCAAAAGTGACAATTTCTTTCACTGTTGATTTCTTGCCAGATGGCAGCGCAACAATTTCATCACCAACTTTTACTTCACCCAGTGCGATCGTACCGCAGAAACCACGGAAGTCGAGGTTAGGACGGTTAACGTACTGAACTGGGAAACGGAATTCGTCTTTGCTGGTATTACGTGTAATTTCTACAGTTTCCAAAGTCTCCATTAAGGTCTGACCTTGGTACCACGGCGTATTTGGTGATTTGTTTACAACATTATCACCGTTCAATGCAGAAATTGGCGTGAATACAATATTTTCAGGTTTACGATCGCTCAGCTGATCCACGAACTTGTTGTACTCAGCCTGAATTTCATTGAAGCGTGCTTCAGAGAATTCAACCAAGTCCATTTTGTTCACTGCAACCACAATATTACGAATACCTAGAAGGCTCGCAATAAATGAGTGACGACGTGTTTGAGTCTGAACACCGTAACGCGCATCGATCAGGATAATTGCAAGATCCGCAGTAGACGCACCAGTTGCCATGTTACGAGTGTACTGTTCGTGCCCTGGGGTGTCGGCAATGATGAACTTACGTTTTTCAGTAGAGAAATAACGGTAAGCTACGTCAATCGTAATACCCTGCTCACGTTCAGCTTGCAGACCATCTACAAGAAGCGCCAAGTCAGGTGCATCGCCTGTGGTACCTACTTTTTTAGAGTCACGGGTAACCGCTTGCAGCTGATCTTCATAAATCAGTTTTGAATCATAAAGCAGACGGCCGATAAGAGTAGATTTACCATCATCCACGTTACCGCAAGTCAGGAAACGCAATAAGTCTTTATTTTCGTGCTGTTTCAAATAAGCCAAAATGTCTTGGCTAATAAGTTCTGATTGGTGAGACATCGCTCATAGCTCCACAAATACGTTGAAATCGTTTCTAATCTTCAAATCCACCTAAATCCTCCTTTACTAAAGGAGGACTTTCCTCCGCTTTTTTAAGCCCCTCTTTGGTAAAGAGGGGTTTGGGGAGATTATTAGGGGGAGATTTCTCTTAGAAGTAACCTTCCTGCTTTTTCTTTTCCATCGAACCTGCTTCGTCATGGTCGATCATACGGCCTTGACGTTCAGATGTGGTCGCTAAAAGCATTTCCTGGATAATTTCCGGTAAAGTTGTTGCAGTTGATTCAACCGCACCTGTTAATGGGTAACAACCTAAAGTACGGAAACGAACCGATTTCATTTGTGGCACTTCGCCTGGATTCAGGCGCATACGCTCATCATCAACCATGATCAGTGTACCATTACGCTCAACGACTGGACGTTCAGCAGCTAAGTACAATGGAACAAGTTTGATATTTTCTAGGTAGATATATTGCCAGATGTCCAGCTCAGTCCAGTTAGACAGCGGGAATACACGAATACTTTCGCCTTTGTTCACTTTACCATTGTAAAGGTTCCAAAGTTCTGGACGCTGGTTTTTAGGGTCCCAACGGTGTTTAGAATCACGGAATGAATAAACACGTTCTTTGGCACGTGATTTTTCTTCGTCACGACGTGCACCACCGAAAGCAGCATCAAACTGATATTTATCCAGTGCCTGTTTCAAGCCTTGGGTTTTCATAATGTCAGTATATTTAGAGCTACCATAGTCGAATGGGTTTACGCCCGCATCACGACCTTCTTTGTTCTGATGCACGATCAGATCAAAGCCATGTTCTTTGGCCATGTTGTCACGGAACTTGATCATGTCTTTGAATTTCCAGCCGGTATCTACATGAAGTAGCGGGAATGGAAGTTTTGCAGGATAAAACGCTTTCAGTGCTAAATGCAGCATGACTGCTGAATCTTTACCGATTGAATAAAGCATAACCGGATTTTCAAACTCGGCAGCAACTTCGCGAATGATGTGAATACTCTCAGCTTCAAGCTGTTTAAGATGAGTAAGTCTTTCCTCATTTAATGACATGGACAACCTGCGTATTACACGTGTACTTATTACACTTTATAAAATTTATATTCATTATAGTGATTAACTTTTCATAACGATTGCTTGTTTTGTGATATTCATATATTAAAACGTCATATAAAAATTCACTAATATCAACTATCAGTTTTTATGAATCTGATAGCTTAGCTAAATAAAGACAATTGATTGTTTAGTCAAAGCACTCTGGAAGATTACTTTTAGCAATGAAATGATATATTAATCATCTAAACGGACAGTTCACATCGTGGTGAAAAAAAATTAGAGTAGGATTAGTTCTTCCAATTTATAAACTATGTATGCCTTATAACGAATTTGATTTAGATACTTTAAAATCCCGTCTGGAACAGGCAAAACTTGCCGGTTTTATTTACCAGCACCAGCAACATATTTTGGTTCTTCAGGAACCCTATACTGAAGATGGCAGTCCTTTAAACATTTATATCCAGCATGAATTGACCGCGGATCAGATTGGCATGCAGTTTGGCCTGCGTAAGCTGAACGGTCAATGGGAATACCTGCTCGGTATGACTTATAGCAACCAGCAGGCAGGTTACGAAATAGGTGCCGGCAATCTGAGAAGTGATCAAAAAGCTTTCAATCTGCTTTATGCTTTCTATAACTATCCTAAAGCCTTTTTCTTGGTGGCCCTTCCTTTGTCTGCAAATACTCAGGCATTGGAACAGGCTCTCGACGAACAACTATTTAATCAGCCTGAACTTAAATTTCTGGAGACTGCAGTAAAAACCAATCCAATGGGCGAACAGGTGCAATGGATGAAGAACTATATCCTGCAACAAGCCCTAGAAATGAAAGTCCGTATCCAGACCGCCATCCTTTAATTCTTTTATACATCTACCTAGGGACAGAAAAGCAAATGTACACAATTGCTTTTCTATTCTTGAGATAAAACCTCAGATTCGCCCACCTATAAAATAGTCGACATTTATTTGCAGCTAAGAAAAGCTCATCACATATTGTTAAATTTTGGATTTTATCAAGCTATCCCGATTGGGATTTTTGTTGTTTTTTGCTTACAATTTTATTAATAACTGTTATCTTTAACAGGGTCATAAAATTTCTATAAAACCATAATTAGAGACAGAAACTCATGTGGGAACTGTTCATTCATCCTTCCAACATTGTATTTAGTATCAGTTTAAGCCTGATGCTGATGTTTGCTGCCTTGGAATGTGTCTTGCTGATGCTAGGAGGTGGTTCCCAGAATATGTTCGAACAATTTCTGCCTGAAGAACCGCTTCATCCGGAAGTAGGTATTGATCAGCAGACCGGCCTGTTCAATAAAGTATTCGACTGGCTTTATCTGGGTCGCCTGCCTCTCTTTATCTGGCTCATTATTTTCCTGACCAGTTATGGTCTGAGCGGTTTATTGATCCAAGGCCTGTTCGAACGATTTACCAGTCAGCTTTTAAATGCATGGATTATTTCCCCTGCCTGTTTATTTTTATGCATGCCGATTGTACGTGGGCTGTCCGTGCTTGCTGCCAAAATTCTGCCTCAGGATGAAACCATCGCGATCTATAGCGATGAACTGATCGGACGAACCGCTACCATTATTCTGGGAGATGCCAAAGCTAACTCCCCTGCTCAGGCCAAAGTTCAGGATCAGCATGGTAAGACCCATTATGTGCTGGTCGAACCTGAACGCAATGAAATATTTAATCAAGGTCAGACAGTGGTTCTGACTCAAAAAACTAAAAATGGCTTTCAGGCTATTGAACTTTAATTAAACCAATTTCCTATAAAAATCAAGCTTGCCCAAAGAGACTTTATAACAATGCTAAATTTTGATTTATATAATGTTTTGATTATTGCAGGGATTATATTCGTTGGCCTAGTCACCTTCGGATTAATCATTGCACGTTTATACCGTCGCTCCAGTAAAGAAATTTCTTTTGTGCGTACCGGTTGGGGTGGTGAAAAAGTGATTCTAGGTGGCGGAGCTTTGGTGCTACCGGTGCTACATGAAATCATTCCCGTCAATATGAATACCCTACGGCTGGAAGTCCGTCGCGCCGATGATCAGGCGCTGATTACCCGTGATCGCATGCGTGTCGATGTGATGGCTGAATTCTATGTGCGCGTAAAGCCTACTGCCGATTCGATTGCTACGGCAGCACAAACTCTTGGTCAAAAGACCATGTCACCAAATGAACTGAAAAATCTTGTGGAAGGTAAATTTGTCGACTCTTTACGCGCCGTTGCCGCTGAAATGGCCATGGAAGAATTGCATGAGAAACGCGTCGACTTCGTACAAAAAGTACAGCAAGTGGTATCTGAAGATCTGCACAAAAATGGTCTGGAACTGGAAACTGTTTCTTTAACAGGTCTGGATCAAACCGGCTTTAAATATTTCAATCCACAAAATGCTTTCGATGCTGAAGGTTTAACCAAACTCACTGAAACGATTGAAGATCGTCGCCGTAAGCGTAATCATATTGAACAGGATACAGATCTGGCCATTAAAGCCAAAAATCTGGAAGCTGAGCAAGCACGTCTACAAATTATCCGTGAAGAAGAATATGCCAAACTGCAACAGGAACGTGAAATTTCGATTCGCCGCGCTGAACAGTTAGCTGAAATTGCAGCTCAGGAAGCTGCAAAAAAACGTGAAGCGGAAGAAGCTCGCATTGCTGCTGAACGTGAAGTAGAACTGAAACGCATTTTGGCAGCTCGTGATGTTGAAAATGAAAACATTCAGAAAGCACAAATCATTCAAAAAGCCCAAGTTGAACAGAAGAAAACGATTGAACTGGCTGAACAGGATCGTGCGATTGCAATTGCAGAAAAATCCCGTGCTGAATCTGAAGCCAAAGCTTTAGCTGATCAGGCACGTGCTCAAGCGGTTAAAGCGGAAGAAGAAGTCGTCACTGTCCGCCAGATCCAGCAAGCAGAACGTCAAAAAGCGGTTGAACTGGTTGCAGCGAAAGAACAGGCTGAGAAAGATGCAATTGCCATTATCGTTGCAGCAGAAGCTGGCAAACAGGCAGCAGCTGATGATGCAGAAGCGGTTCGTATTGCCGCTGAAGCCGAAGCTGAAAAAGTTCGCTTGAAAGCCAAAGGTGAAGCGGATGCAAAAGTCTTACTTTCTCAAGCGATGGAGAAACAGTATCAAGTCGATGCTGAAGGTACCCGCGCAGTGAATGAAGCAAATAATGTACTGTCATCTGAACAGGTGGAAATGCAAATCCGCCTAGCCATGCTGAAATACTTACCTGAAATCATTCGTGAAAGTGTTAAGCCGATGGAAAACATTGATGACATCAAGATTCTGCAAGTGAATGGTTTACATAGCACACATGCGGGCTCTTGTCAGGCAGATACCCATCATGAAGGTAGCAATGTTGCCCTCTCCGATCAGGTGGTGAATAGTGCTTTGCGTTATCGTAGCCAGGCACCTTTGATTGATAGCCTGATGAATGAATTAGGCATTCAGGGTGGTGACATCAATGGGATGACTCAAAGCCTGAAAGCTAAAGCTGGTATAGATAACTAAATACTCAATTTTCGACTTATCATTTAGTTAGACTTTAATTTCCTTTTATAGCAATTATAAAAAAGCCCTCAATATTGAGGGCTTTTTATCAGCTTAATAAATTAAGCCAAACCTTTTTCTTTCAAAACCTCAAGCATGGTTGAACCCAACTCTGCAGGACTACGTGTATACGCCATTCCCGCGCGTTCAAAAGCTGCAAACTTCTCTTCAGCAGTTCCTTTACCGCCAGAAATGATGGCACCTGCGTGACCCATACGCTTACCTTTCGGCGCTGTTACACCAGCGATATAACCTACCACCGGCTTGGTCACATGCGACTGGATATACTCAGCTGCTTCTTCTTCCGCAGTACCGCCAATTTCACCAATCATGATAATGGCTTCAGTTTGCGGGTCTTCCTGGAACAGTTTCAAGCAATCAATCTGGTTCATGCCTGGAATCGGATCACCACCGATTCCGATACAGGTTGACTGTCCAAGACCTAATTTAGTGGTTTGTGCAACCGCTTCATAAGTCAAAGTACCTGAACGTGAGATAATGCCGATCTTACCTGGCTGATGAATATGACCCGGCATAATCCCGATCTTACACTCGCCTGGCGTAATGATACCCGGACAGTTTGGACCGATCAGACGCGTACCATTACCATTGGTTTCCAGATAACGTTTAGCTTTTAGCATATCCAGTGTTGGTACGCCTTCAGTAATCACAACAATCAGCTCAATACCTGAGTCAACAGCTTCTACAATAGAATCGAGGACAAAAGGTGCAGGCACATAAATCACAGAAGCATCAGCTTGAGTTTCTTGCACCGCTTCACGCATAGTATTAAATACTGGCAGATCCAGATGTGATTGACCACCTTTACCCGGTGTTACTCCACCAACAACTTTAGTGCCGTAGGCAATAGCCTGTTCAGAGTGGAATGTACCGTTCTTGCCTGTAAAGCCTTGGACTAAAACTTTGGTGTCTTTATTAATTAATACGCTCATTGTGATACTCCTTAAGCTTTTACTGCAGCAACAATTTTTTCTGCAGCATCGGCCAAGCCATTTGCAGAAATCAATTTCAAACCAGATTCATCCAGTAACTTGGCACCAAGCTCTGCATTGTTCCCTTCAAGACGAACGACTACAGGTACAGTGACATTTACCTCCTGAACCGCTGCAATAATTGCCTCAGCAATCATGTCACAACGTACAATTCCACCAAAAATATTAATCAAGACACCTTGTACAGAAGAATCTGCCAAGATAATTTTAAATGCTTCGATGACACGCTCTTTGGTTGCACCACCACCTACATCCAGGAAGTTAGCTGGTTGACCACCATAAAGCTTGATAATGTCCATGGTTGCCATCGCAAGACCGGCACCATTGACCATACAACCAATATTACCCTCTAAAGCAACATAGTTCAGGTCAAATTCAGATGCTTTCAGCTCACGCTCATTTTCTTGTGATTTATCACGTAAAGCAGCAACTTCAGGCAGACGGTATAGCGCATTTGAATCAATACCGACTTTGGCATCGACACAGAGAATGTCACCATTTTCACGAACAGAGAGTGGGTTAATTTCAAATAAAGCAAAATCATTTTCGACAAAGGCTTGGTAAGCAGCTGTCATGACTTTAACAAATTGATTGATCTGGCTACCTTTTAACTTAAGTGCAAACGCCACTTCACGCGCCTGAAATGGCAATAATCCTACTAAAGGATCAACTTCGACTTTAATGATTTTTTCAGGATTTTCTTCTGCAACTTTTTCAATTTCAACACCACCTTCAGTGGATGCCATGAAAGTAATACGACGGCTAGAACGGTCTACCACTGCACCTAAATAGAGTTCACGCTCGACCGGATACACATCTTCAGACACCAAAATACTATTGACTGGCTGACCATTTGCATCGGTTTGATAGGTCACTAAACGTGAACCAATAATCTGATTGGCATATTCAGCTGCTTCTTCAGCCGACTTTACCACTTTTACCCCACCCGCTTTGCCACGACCACCTGCGTGAACCTGCGCTTTTAATACTGCAAACTTCCCACCAAGCTGCTCAAAAGCATGTACTGTTTCCTCAGCATTGGTAGCAAGAATACCTTCTTGTACAGGCATCCCATATTTTTTTAATAACGCTTTTGCTTGATACTCATGTAAATTCATTGATTAACCTTTTACTACTTATTTGACTTTGTTATTACACGTATTCCCAATATTTCTTGGTTCACATCAATCAATATTGGTATTTTTGGATCTTAAATTTTACTTATCTTTATTTTTAGATGATTATTCATTCAAAAACAACCACCAAATGTAAAAAGAGCGGCCGGAGCCGCTCTTTGAAGAATTACTTACGCTTGCGTTGGATCGCGTGAATCGCACGACCATCAACTGCAAGAGCAGCTTCATGTACGACTTCAGAGAACGTTGGGTGACCAAACGTCATCAACTGTAGATCTTCAACCGAAGATACAAACTCAAGTGCGATCATACCTTGGTGAACGATGTCAGACGCAGCAGGTCCAATCACGTGCATACCAAGTAGACGGTCAGTTTTTGCATCAGCAACAAACTTCACGAAACCAGCACCTTCACCAGCAGCCAAAGCACGACCATTTACAGCAAAACCGAATTGACCAGTTTTCACTTCATGACCTTTTTCTTTGGCTTGCTCTTCTGTTAAACCTACCCAAGCCGCTTCCGGGTGAGTGTAGATGACAGAAATGATAGTGTCGTAGTTCACTTGAGCAGCATGACCGTGGATACGCTCAACAGCCATTACGCCTTCTTCCATTGCTTTATGTGCAAGCATTGGACCACGTACCAAGTCACCGATTGCGTATACGCCTTCAACAGAAGTTGCACACCAGTCGTTTACTTCAACCAGACCGCGCTCAGTCAGTTTGATACCTGAGTCTTCAGCCAATAGGCCTTCAGCATAAGCACGACGGCCTACACAAACGATCAGCTTATCGAAAGTCTGTTCTTTGTCTTCGCCGCCCTGGCTGTATTTAACAGTCACTTCACGACCGTTAACTTCAGTACCAGAAACTTTTGCACCAATGCGGATATCAAGACCTTGCTTGGTCAGCAGTTTTTGGTAGTCTTTTGCCAATGCTTTGTCAGCCATTGGCAAGAATGCGTCCATTGCTTCAAATACAACAACTTCCGCACCCAGACGACGCCATACTGAACCAAGTTCAAGACCGATTACACCAGCACCAATCACACCAAGACGTTTAGGCACTTCTGGGAATTCAAGCGCACCAGTTGAGTCTACGATCAGGTCTTGATCTACAGGAGCAACTGGAATATTGACTGGTACAGAACCAGATGCAAGGATGACATATTTAGGCTCTAAAACCTGAGTTTCGCCTTCATGCGGTACGAACTCAACTTTTTTACCAGCAAGTAATTTACCAGTACCTTGTAACCATTCTATGCCATTACCTTTAAGTAACTGCGCAACACCACCAGTCAATTGTTCAACGACTTTGTCTTTACGCGCAAGCATTTTAGACAAATCGAAAGCAACTTCACCCGTTGTAATACCGTGGTCATCTAAATGCTTAACAGTATCTTCATAACGGTGAGAAGAATCTAGAAGTGCTTTAGAAGGAATACAACCGACGTTTAAGCAAGTACCACCTAAAGAAGGTTTACCTTTATGAATACGTTTTTCGATACACGCAACTTTAAAACCAAGCTGTGCAGCACGAATTGCAGCTTCGTAGCCACCTGGGCCACCACCGATTACAACTAAATCGAATTGTTGAGACATTATTCTCTCCAAAAATGGGCCTAGAGGATCACCCTAAGCCCATGGATTTATTCTTTAGAATTAAAGATCAAGGATCAGACGAGCTGGTTCTTCTAACAATTCTTTGATTGTTACAAGGAAACCTACAGCTTCTTTACCATCGATTAGACGGTGGTCATAAGAAAGCGCTAGGTACATCATTGGCAAGATTTCAACCTGACCATTCACTGCCATAGGACGTTCCTGGATTTTATGCATACCCAGAATCGCAGTTTGTGGAGTGTTCAAGATTGGAGTTGAAAGCAATGAACCGAAAGTACCACCGTTGGTAATTGTGAAAGTACCACCAGTCATGTCTTCAATCGCAAGTTTACCTTCACGCGCTTTACCAGCGTATGCACGGATACCATTTTCAACTTCAGCATAGTTCATACGGTCTGTATCACGAAGTACAGGAACCACTAGACCACGGTCAGAAGAAACTGCTACACCGATGTCATAGTAACCATGGTAAACGATGTCATCGCCATCGATAGACGCATTCACTGCTGGATAGCGTTTCAGTGCTTCAGTCGCAGCTTTAACGAAGAATGACATGAAGCCTAGACGTGCACCATGACGTTTTTCAAACGCTTCTTTGTACTGGTTACGCATTTCCATGATTGGTTTCATGTTTACTTCGTTGAACGTAGTCAACATTGCTGTTTCTTGAGTTGCAGCAAGCAGACGTTCAGCAACACGTTTACGCAGACGAGTCATTGGAACGCGTTTTTCAATACGTTCGCCAACCGCAACGCTTAACGGTGCAGCAGCAGGCGCTGCAGGTTTAGACTGATGGTTCGCAACATCTTCTTTAGTAATGCGACCGCCACGACCTGTACCAGATACGTCAGCAGCATTGATACCAGATTCAGTCAATGCTTTACGTACTGCTGGAGCTTGGTCTTGAACCTGTTGACGCTCAACGATCGGTGCATTACCCGCTTCAGTTTTTGCAGCAGCTTGCTCTACTGATGCTTCAGTTTCAGATTGAACTGCTTGAGTTTGAGTTGCGCCAGATACGGCACCCTCTTCAAACTGTGCAATCACTTCAGCAGAAAGCACTGTATCGCCTTCATTTTTAACGATTGATGCAATTGTACCGTCTGCAGGAGCAACAACTTCTAAAACAACTTTATCAGTTTCAATATCACAGATCACTTCATCACGTGATACTGCTTCACCTGGTTGTTTGTGCCAAGTTGCGATCGTACCGTCCGCAACTGACTCTGGAAATACCGGTGCTTTAATTTCGGTTGCCATTATTTAGAATCTCCTGGATTATTCAGCATCGATCGCTAGAGCGTCGTTAACGAGCTGAGCTTGTTGTTTTGCATGCAAGTATGGTGAACCACACGCCGGTGCAGCTGAAGCTTCACGGCCTGCGTAACTAATACGGATTTGTTTGCCCGCTTTCATCACATCGTCATATAAACGAGGCGCGATGAACAACCAAGCACCTTGGTTTTTCGGTTCTTCTTGTGCCCAAACCAGTTCTTTCACGTTTGGATACTGAGCAAGAACTTCTGCAAGACGTGCTTCTGGGTACGGATACAATTGTTCAATACGTACAATTGCAGTGTTGTTCAATTCTTTTTCACGACGTTTTTCAACCAGATCGTAGTAAACCTTACCACCACACAATACCAGACGGGTTACGTCTGCTTTGCTGATGTTGTCTACTTCGTCGATCACAGTCTGGAATGTACCGTTAGCCAGTTCTTCCAGGTTAGACACCGCCAATTTGTGACGAAGCAATGATTTAGGTGACATGATGATCATTGGTTTACGGATCGGGCGGATTGCCTGACGACGTAACGCGTGGAAGATCTGTGCAGGTGTAGTTGGAGTCATCACTTGCATATTGTCTTCAGCACATAGCTGCAAGAAACGTTCCAGACGTGCAGATGAATGCTCAGGACCTTGACCTTCGAAGCCGTGTGGCAGAAGCATAGTCAGACCACATACACGTTCCCATTTGGTTTCACCAGATGAGATGAACTGGTCGATCACCACCTGTGCACAGTTTGCAAAGTCACCGAACTGAGCTTCCCAGATGATCAGGCTCTTAGGAAGAGTAGTCGCGTAACCGTATTCAAATGCCAGTACTGCCATTTCAGACAATAAAGAGTCATAGATCGCAACACGCGGTTGGTTCTCTTTGATATGGCAAAGTGGAATATAAGTTGAGCCATCTACCTGGTTATGCAGTTTTGCATGACGGTGTGAGAATGTACCACGACCCACGTCTTCACCAGTTAAACGAACCAGATAACCATCATCTAGCAGTGATGCATAGGCTAGAGTTTCAGCAGCACCCCAGTTCAGCGGCATTTCACCAGTTTGCATTTTCAGACGGTCGTCAATTACTTTAGATACCTGACGCTGCATCACGAAGCCTTCTGGAAGCTCACGCATTTTGCGGCCAAGCTCTTTAAGACGTTCTAGATCGCAAGTAGTATCCCACTCGTCTGTGTATTCATGACCCAGGTACGGTGTCCAGTCTACAAACATTTTTTTGTTCGGTTCTAGAACCAGTGCATTGGCAACATGTTTACCTGCTTCAAGATCAGAACGGTATTGTTCAACCATTTGATCTGCAGTAGCACGATCAAGTACACCTTCTTGAACCAGTTTGTCAGCATAAAGCGTACGAGTTGTCGCTTTTTTGTTGATCACTTGGTACATCATTGGCTGAGTTGCAGCTGGTTCGTCCGCTTCGTTATGACCACGACGACGGTAACAGAACATGTCGATCACAACGTCTTTACGGAAAGTATGACGGAAATCGTGGGCAAGCTGAGCAACAAACAACACAGCTTCAGGATCATCACCATTTACATGGAAGATCGGCGCCTGAATCATTTTCGCGATATCAGTACAGTATTCTGTAGAACGCGCATCACGTGGATCAGAGGTTGTGAAACCAACCTGGTTGTTCACTACGATATGAACTGTACCACCTACTGTGTAACCACGAGTCTGTGACATCTGGAAGGTTTCTTGGTTTACGCCCTGACCTGCAAATGCAGCATCACCGTGAACAATGACTGGCAATACGTCATCACCGCCAATGTCTTTACGACGGACTTGACGTGCACGTACAGAACCTTCAACTACAGGTCCAACGATTTCAAGGTGAGATGGGTTAAACGCCAATGCCAAGTGAACTTCACCACCTGGAGTCATTACGTTAGAAGAGAAACCTTGGTGATACTTAACGTCACCAGAACCTTTTTTATGTAGTGATTTACCTTCGAACTCACCAAACAGGTCAGCCGGGTTTTTACCCATGATGTTAACCAGAAGGTTCAGACGACCACGGTGTGGCATACCGATCACGACTTCTTTACAGCCTACAGAACCGGCACGCTGGATCAATTCATTCACCATAGGAATGAAAGATTCACCGCCTTCAACACCAAAACGTTTTGCACCCACGAATTTATTACCGAGGTATTTTTCTAGACCTTCAGCCGCAGTTAAACGTTCAAGAACATGTTTTTTCTGATCAGCACTTAGTCCATATTGACCACGTGCGCTTTCAAGACGTTGCTGGATCCAGCGTTTTTCTTTGGTATCCACGATGTGCATGTATTCAGCACCGATAGAGCTACAGTAAGTCGCTTCCATCGCTTGGACCATTTCGCCCAAAGTCGCTGCTTCCTTACCAATCGCAAGGTTACCGGTATTGAATATAGTGTCCAGATCAGACTGAGTTAAACCGTGCGCAGAAAGATCAAGATCTGGCACAACTTCGCGTTTAGCCAGACCTAATGGATCCAATTTTGCTTTTTGGTGGCCACGGTTACGGTACGCAGCAATCAGCTGTAAAACGCCAATTTGACGACGTTCATGCTCTGAACTAACTGTCGATTGGATAACAGGCTGAATACGGCTTGAATTGCGACCTAAAAGTAGGAATTGCTCACGTACATTACTGTGTGGTTGATCACCTTTTGGGAATTTATCGAAGTACGCTCTCCAGTCAGCACCCACTGAGTCTGGAGCAGTGAGGTACTGCTCATAAAGTTCTTCAATATACGCTGCACTATCAGCGGAAAGTTCAGTGTCAAGACGCAGAGCGTCAGCAACTTCTTGCATTTGTGGACCCATTTCCTATTGCAAAAACATTTTCAGGATGCTTTTTAAGCAAAACCCAGGATTAGTAATGTCAAATTGATAATTCAACATTAGTCCCCCATAAGGCATAAGCCATGAGGCGTTATCACCACACCAAGAAAATTCTTGATATGTTTAATGAACAATAACGCCCCTCAGCGGCATCATCACTCATTGAATACCCGATCGTGACCGAGCAATTTTTTGCAAATCGACTTAGAAAAAACAAAGATTTAAACTATATTTTTTCTAAAGCGACTTTGACTTACATTTATATACTATTCTCAACCTCTTCCGTGTTTAAAAAATGTACATCGGCCCACACATTTTTAAATATAGTCTTGTGCTAAATGCTATCACGATCTCGACTAATCAATTGATTTTTTTGACGAGGAACGCATGTTTTTTAGTCAAATACTTCTATCAGAAATTACTCTAACATAGGGAGCTTTAAATGAAAAACACATTCAGCGTAGACCAAAGTCCTACATCTTTTTGATAAACAAAAAGAGAGTAAATCTTCCAATCCACTCCCTTTGCAACTTTGCGTTATATAATAACATTATTGAAAACCTTTTTCAGTCCAGAATTACATCTAAAAATCATAAATACCTCAAACAACATCATAATAGTGCATAAATCCGACCAAAATGTTCTGCAATGATTCATCACCCGATTTGATCATATGAGATACAGCACCAATAACAGCAGTTTTCACGACCACTGTTCGTTTATGGAGCCCTATAAAGCAAAAAGCACACCAAGTGGTGTGCTTTTTGAAAAACTGTTTATTGCAGTCTAAATTAGCCAGCCATATCTAGAAGCATGTTACGGATGTGACCGATTGCTTTAGTAGGGTTCAAGCCTTTAGGACATACAGATACACAGTTCATGATACCTTTACAACGGAACAGAGAGAACGGATCGTCAAGACGAGCCAGACGCTCTTGAGTACCTGTATCACGCGAATCGATAATGAAACGGTATGCATTCAATAATGCTGAAGGACCCAAGAACTTGTCTGGGTTCCACCAGAATGATGGGCATGAAGTTGAACAACATGCACAAAGAATACATTCATACAGACCATTCAAGTGTTCACGTTCTTCAGGAGACTGCAGACGCTCTTTAGGAGGTGCAGGCTGGTTGTTGATCAAGAACGGATGAATCTTGTTGTACTGGTCGTAGAACTGGTTCATGTCAACTACAAGGTCTTTGATTACTGGAAGACCAGGTAGTGGACGAATCGTGATTTCATTTGGTAAATCGTTCAGGTTCCAAAGACACGCCAAACCGTTTTTACCATTAATGTTCACACCATCAGAACCACAGATCCCTTCACGGCATGAACGACGGAATGTCAAAGATTCGTCCTGTACTTTTAATGCAAGAAGCGCATCAAGCAACATACGGTGCTTATCAGTCAGTTCAAGCTTAAAAGTTTGCATATACGGTGCTTTATCCTTATCAGGATCGTAGCGGTAGATATGAAATGTACGAGTACCTCTACTCATCTTTAATCTCCTGATTAGAATGTACGTGGTTTCGGTGGAATTGCATCAACCGAAAGTGGTTTGTAACGCACTGGCTTGTACTCAAGACGGTTATCAGCAGAGAACCACAAGGTGTGTTTCATCCACTCGTCGTCACGACGGCCATATGGATACTCTGGGTGATCTGGTGGTAATTCGAAATCTACCACAGTGTGAGCACCACGACATTCTTTACGTGCAGCAGCTGAAATCAAGGTCGCTTTAGCAACTTCATACAGGTTTTCAACTTCTAGAGCTTCAATACGTGCAGTATTGAATACTTTAGATTTGTCTTTCAAGTGAATGTTGCGAACACGCGGCTCAATTGCAAGAATTTGTTTTACACCTTCTTCAAGCAGCGCAGTTGTACGGAATACACCCGCGTGGTCTTGAACGATGTCACGGATTGCATCAGCAACTTCTTGAGCATTCTCACCAGTTGTTGATTCATCCAGCTTACGAACACGCTTAATTGTGTTTTCAAGCACAGTTGTAGGAAGCGGTTCATACTCATCACCGTGGTGTTTAGTCACGTAGTCGATGATGTGCTGGCCAGCAGCCTTACCAAATACAACCAAATCAAGCAGTGAGTTTGTACCTAAACGGTTTGCACCGTGTACAGATACACATGAACATTCACCGATCGCATAGAAGCCTTTCACTGGTTTCGTGAAGTTGCGACCTTCTTGGTTAGTAGAATAGGTATCAGTATTCTTGTCGTAGTTGGTTACTAGAGCTTCAGATTCTGGAGACTCAGGAACAACTACCTGACCATGAATATTTGTAGGAATACCACCCATTTGGTAATGGATTGTAGGTACTACAGGAATTGGCTCTTTAGTGATGTCAACGTTAGCGAATTTCTTGCCAATCTCGAATACAGATGGCAGACGTTTCATGATGGTGTCAGCACCCAAGTGAGTCATATCAAGAAGGATATAATCACCTTTAGGACCACAACCACGACCTTCTTTGATTTCCTGGTCCATAGAACGTGATACGAAGTCACGAGGAGCCAAGTCTTTCAGAGTCGGTGCATAACGTTCCATGAACGGTTCGCCGTCTTTATTACGAAGGATTGCACCTTCACCACGACAACCTTCAGTCAACAGTACGCCTGCGCCCGCAACACCTGTAGGGTGGAATTGCCAGAATTCCATATCTTGTAATGGAATACCTGCACGAGCTGCCATACCAAGACCGTCACCAGTGTTGATATATGCGTTAGTAGATGCACGATAAACACGACCAGCACCACCTGTAGCGAACAATGTAGCTTTCGCCTGGAATACGGCAATTTTACCAGTTTCCTGATCGATTGCTGTCACACCCAGTACATCACCAGCTTCGTTACGGATCAGGTCAAGCGCGATCCATTCAACGAAGAACTGAGTACCCATTTTCACATTGCTTTGATAAAGCGTATGAAGAAGCGCGTGACCTGTACGGTCGGCTGCAGCACATGCACGTGGAACTGCTTTTTCACCGTAGTTTGCAGAGTGACCACCAAATGGACGTTGGTAAATCGTACCGTCTGCGTTACGGTCAAATGGCATACCTAAATGTTCTAATTCGTATACCACTTGCGGTGCTTCGCGAGTCATGAACTCGATCGCGTCTTGGTCACCTAACCAGTCAGAACCTTTAACTGTGTCGTAGAAGTGGTAATGCCAGTTATCTTCTTGCATGTTACCAAGAGATGCACCGATACCACCCTGCGCTGCTACAGTGTGAGAACGTGTTGGGAATACTTTAGTCAGTACCGCAACTTTCAAACCTGCTTGAGCAAGTTGGTAAGAAGCGCGCATACCAGAACCACCACCACCAACGATAACTGCATCGAAAGTTTCGTGTGGAATATTTGTGTAATCTTCTTTAGGGGTTATAGCGCCCATGATTGTTTCCTATCAATTCGCCCAAAAAATCTGGATTGCCCAGATCGCATATGCAAATACAGCAATAATCACTGCTGAAGTCAGTACAAGGCGTAAACCTGATGCTGATGGACCCATTTGACGAGTAGTCACATAGTCAGTGAATACCTGCCACATACCGATCCATGCATGCGCAACAAGAGATAAGACTGCCAACAAAGACATGATCTTCATTGGAACTGTCATCATAAAGCCGTACCATTGCTCGTAGTTGAAGCCACCATTCAGTAGGATCCAACCAAACACCACAACGGTATAAACAGCTAGAACTACAGCACTGATGCGTTGGACAAACCAATCACGAGAACCTGAACCTGTTAAACCAGTAGCACTTTTCATTAGAGTACGATCCATACAAATGCTGCAACAATACCGATTGCAGACAAGATTAATGAAATAGTAGCTGCAGTACGACCGCTTTGCAGTTCTTCTGCAACGCCGATATCTGCAAGTAAGTGCTTAATACCAGTGAACAAATGATAAATTAAGCCGGCTACAAATACCCATACGATAAAGCGGACAAAGAAACCGTTAAAGATTTCCTGCACTTCAGCAAAACCTTCTGCTGAAGACAATGATTTATCCAACAGCCACAAAAGGACCGGTACGAGTAAAAATACGATGACACCTGAAAGACGGTGTAGAATTGATGCAATAGCCACGGGTGATTTTAAGTTTACTTCTAAAACTTGACCCATGGACAAATTGACAGGTCTGTTGCTTTTCACAGCGGGCATCCTGTAGTTAAAAACTCCATCCGGAGTTTGTTGGAATTAATTCGAAGGAAAGCTGGCATTATCAGGCAAATACATGCCTAAACATAAAACGACACTGAATTATAAAACGTGAACTATTAAAATACAAACAACTGTATTTGGCTTTTTGAACAAAAAACCTTTAAATAAGAATCATTAACAACAACTTTAAGTTCTCCCCCACTTACTTTATCTTCATATTCTCATTCTAGATATTTGTTTTTTAATAATTAACTTGATTAATTTAGTCTGTTATCTAGCCAAGCTTCGACTAAGTAGATTTAGACTAAAGATGAACAGCAAAAATATAATTTCGATCCTAAGTCCTTATTAATCCCAAGTAAAATCATAAGGATATATTTCACAAATAAATAATGACTATTTATATAAAGGCATCTCAATTTAGAATTTTTATACTAAAACCTACTTATCTCTTTGTAGATCATAGTTTTTTTGATGTTTTTAGACATTTTATATTCAAAAAAACACTTATTTATTTTTGTTTAAGTTGTATTAAACAAAGTGAAGCAAATTTACGAGCTATTTTTTAGCCGATTAAACAGAGCCAAAAAGAAAATTTATTGCTTTTATTTATAATTCAAGTTTGAAGTAAAAACTTAAGGAAATCGATGTAAGTTACGAGATTTATATAATTTTAAGTTGCAGTCTTAGAATATTTTCTCAATTTCTCCTTTATTTTTTGCTAGGAAAAAACGCTTACAAATACGGCAAAGACTATATTTTTTTCTGCACCTTCTGTTCAATTTGACTTATTATAGAGGTTTGGTACTGTGATTTTATTAAACTTTTTATACCAAGATAAATGACTAAACCACTGTGAGAATGTCATTTTTCATCCATAAGTATAATTGACAAAATTTCAGTAGCCACTAATCTTATAGCAAATTTTTGATCCGTCCGTTTTGTGCATTAAAAGATTGATAGGCAACTCGGATATACATTCACCAGGACAGGAGATCTATTGAATGTCTGAAGCAACTGGCAAGAAAGCCGTTTTACAGCTTGATGGCAAAGAAATTGAATTACCAATTTACAGCGGCACATTGGGCCCAGATGTAATCGACGTTAAAGATGTGTTGGCTGCAGGTCACTTTACTTTTGATCCTGGTTTTATGGCAACAGCTGCATGCGAGTCTAAAATCACTTTCATCGATGGTAATAAAGGTGTTCTTTTACACCGTGGCTACCCAATTGACCAGTTAGCAACTAAAGCTGATTACCTAGAAACTTGCTACTTACTTCTTAATGGCGAGCTTCCAACAGCTGAGCAAAAAGAAGAATTCGACGCTAAAGTTCGTAACCACACTATGGTTCACGATCAAGTAAGCCGCTTCTATAACGGTTTCCGTCGTGATGCTCACCCTATGGCAATCATGGTTGGTGTTGTTGGTGCGTTGTCTGCGTTCTATCACAACAATCTGGACATCGAAGATGTTAACCATCGTGAAATCACTGCGATTCGTTTAATCGCTAAGATTCCTACTTTGGCAGCTTGGAGCTACAAATACACTGTTGGTCAACCATTCGTTTACCCACGTAACGATTTGACTTACGCTGAAAACTTCCTGTACATGATGTTTGCAACTCCTGCAGACCGTGACTACAAAGTAGATCCAATCCTTGCGAAAGCAATGGACCGTATCTTCACGCTTCACGCTGACCACGAACAAAATGCTTCTACGTCTACAGTACGTTTAGCTGGTTCTACTGGCGCTAACCCATATGCATGTATCGCTGCTGGTATCTCTGCACTTTGGGGTCCTGCTCACGGTGGTGCGAACGAAGCTGTTCTTAAGATGCTTGATGAAATCGGCACTGTAGAAAACGTTGCTGGCTTCATGGAAAAAGTGAAAACTAAAGAAGTTAAACTCATGGGCTTCGGTCACCGTGTGTACAAAAACTTCGATCCACGTGCGAAAGTAATGAAAGAAACTTGTGACGAAGTTCTTGGTGCTCTTGGCATCAACGATCCACAGCTTGCTCTTGCTATGGAACTTGAACGTATCGCGCTTTCTGACGAATACTTCATCAAACGTAACCTTTACCCTAACGTAGACTTCTACTCAGGTATCATCCTTAAAGCGATTGGTATCCCAACAGAAATGTTTACTGTGATCTTCGCGCTTGCACGTACAGTTGGTTGGATCAGCCACTGGTTAGAAATGCACAGCGGTCCTTACAAGATCGGTCGTCCTCGTCAGCTTTACACTGGTGAAGTTCAACGTGACATCAACCGTTAATTCGGTTAGCGTTGAAAGACGTAAAAACCACCCTTCTGGGTGGTTTTTTTATGACTGACAAAAACCAACACAACCAAGATGTGAAAAACTTAAAATAGTAAACCTGAAGAATTTTCAATTTCTACAAATTTCTAGAAATTACTCTTATATCGTTAAGGATTGAGTTTTAATGCTGTTTTACCTGCTTCCCTTCATCCTGAGAATGATTCGTTTTGATCAGTTTAAAAGCCGGAACTTAACTTCAGGGGAAATCAAGCTTTGCCAGCAAGTCTTTGCTGACCTGATTGACTATTCAGCAGTCCGTGTCATGAATCACCCTTTCCTGCCTTGGCAATCCAAGCATGTGATTATGGCACCAAGTGGTTATATTCACGTCCGCAACCTGAATTATCGGGACGATTATTCTAAAGAAAGCCGTTCTTATCAGGCGCTTTTCATTCATGAAATGGCGCATATTTATCAATATCAGCAGAATATTAATGTGTTGTTTAAGGGCGCTTTTTTACAAGCCGCTTATTTTTTAAGTATGGGAAAATATAATCCTTACAAATATCAATTTAATCCCAACAAATCCTTTTTAGACTATAACATTGAACAACAGGGAGATATGGCACGCGATATTTTTCTAAAAAAAATTCCCAATATTATTTTAAAAAATCAGATAAGCAGATGATATTGAATACTTTTCACTCAAGTATTCTGTTGATTTCTATTTATGAAAAATAAACTTATTTAAATCCAATTGAGTATTTTTGTGCATTTACCAGAATAAAAAAGCACCATAATAAGTCATTTTTGACCATAACTTTGTGCATCTGTTTCAATTCTCCTGAAACAGCTCTAGCATCTGCCTCAAATTTCGATAAAATAAGCCAAGTATGATATTTTTAGCTCGCAAATCAAGATTTAATGATCATGCGGTCATGACTTTTTTAATTTTGGCCATTTGGCATTTTGTTCGTATCAAACTGCACTCAGCTGGATAATTAGAATTTTAAAAATCAGTGATTTAGTGTATTCACCTATAGGAATAGGACTTAATTGGAATGAAAAGTTTTAAAATTGCGATTGCTCAATTCTCTCCACATGTGGGCAATTTAGATGCAAACACGCAGACAATGATAGATTTGGCAAATCAGGCCAAAAAAGATAATGCTGATCTTATTATTTTCCCTGAACTTTCAACTTTAGGTTATCCGGCTGAAGATTTATTAATTCGTCCAAGTCTGGCTAAACGCACAAAGCTGGCGTTTGAAAAACTGACTGAAGTAAAAGATATCGTCATGGTCTTTGGTTTTGTCAATCAAACCGAAGATGGTGAACGCTATAACTCAGCCGCCGTTATGAAAGATGGCGAAGTTTTAGGGGTTTATAATAAACAGACTTTGCCAAACTATGGTGTATTTGATGAGAAACGCTATTTTGGTGAAGGACATCAGCATCTGGTCTTCGAATATCTGGGACACAAGTTTGGTGTTCTGATCTGTGAAGATGTCTGGTCATTATCTACAGTTCAACAGCTGGCTCAATTGAATATTGATACTGCACTGGTTCTGAATGCTTCTCCATATGAAGTTGGCAAACCGCAACACCGTATCGATACCATGGCTGCGCTGGTCAAACAGTTGAATATCAATCTGGTGTACTGTAACCAGGTAGGTGGCCAAGATGATCTCATCTTTGATGGTACCAGCTTTGTACTCAATAAATCAGGCGAAGTGGCTCTGCAAGCGCCTAGCTTTGAAAAAGGCCTGTATATCGCTGAATATGATGCAGAAAAATTAGAGTTCAGCAAAGGCACGATTACTCCAGCCCTAGAAACTATGGCCGAGATTTATCAAAGTCTGGTGATGGCAACCCGTGATTATGTACAGCGTTCAGGTTTTCCAGGTGTAATTCTGGGTCTGTCTGGTGGTATTGACTCTGCCTTGACTCTTGCCATCGCAGCAGATGCGATTGGCCCTGACAAAGTCCAAGCAGTGATGATGCCTTATACCTATACTGCTCAGATCAGTGTAGAAGATGCCACTGAACAGGCAAAAACCATGGGTGTAACTTTCGGTATTGCCGAGATTAACCCGATTGTAAGTGGCTTCTTGCAAACCCTGTATCCATTCTTTGGCAATGCCCCTGTAGATGCCACTGAAGAAAACCTGCAAGCACGTGCACGCGGTACGCTATTAATGGCGCTGTCTAACAAGTTCGGCAATCTGGTTCTGGCAACCGGCAATAAATCTGAACTTGCCGTTGGCTACTGTACGCTATATGGCGATATGGTGGGCGGCTTCGCTGTATTAAAAGATGTTTATAAAACCATTGTGTTTGAACTGGCGAAATACCGTAACAGCATCGCAGAAACTCCTGTGATTCCTGAGCGTGTAATCACTCGTCCACCTTCAGCAGAACTTCGTCCAGATCAGGTCGATCAGGATTCATTACCGGCTTATGAAGTACTTGATGCGATTCTTTATGCTTATATTGAAGAAGATCTGAGCCAGGATGACATCATTGCCAAAGGCTTTGAAGCTGAAGTCGTGAAAAAGGTGATTCGTCTGGTTGATATTAACGAATACAAACGTCGTCAGGGTGCGATTGGTCCACGTATCAGCTCGCGTTCTTATGGTCGTGAACGTCGCTATCCGGTCGTTAATGGTTGGAAAGCAGGTATCTAAGTTTTAACAAAACTAGATTAGCTATAATGCCCAAGTAAATGCTTGGGCATTTTTTTATCTTTAAGCAATAAATAGGGTTAAGAAATTAAAAGAAGATTCAAAAATTTAAACAGACAGATATTTAGAAGAACTTTCTCTTAATTTTTTATTGATATTTTTATGGCACAAAAAAAGAGACCAAGCTGAGAGCTTGGTCTTTAAAAATGGTGGCTATGACGGGACTTGAACCTGTGACCCCCGCATTATGAGTGCGGTGCTCTAACCAACTGAGCTACATAGCCGTAAACTGTGTGCGCATTATCGTAATTTCAGGTTGTATCGTCAAGCATTTTAAACCACAAATGTTCAGTCTTTATGCAAATTAATCATAAACTCTTAAACTTTGTACAAATCATGATTTAATTCGAAATCCCATAACAGAATCTACAAAAATTGGTACCAACTTTTAAAGCCAAATCTAAATCGAAGTCGTATCATATAATATTTAATTTTAAGAATAACTTGCTGAAGAAACAAAATAAAAAGTGAATCTAGGACCTTTTCCTATCGCTATAATACTTTTCCAAATATGGCCAATAGTATCTCTGGATTAAAGCAAAACTGAAGATGACGAAATTCAAAATATACCTAAGCCTGCTCCTATTGAGTTTTATAAGTTTAGCCAATGCAACTGTTATTCATCCAAGCAGCAGATTTTCAGGATGTGATGATGTGAAAAGTTTGGCTCAAGAAGTCATGCTCTTTAGACTGAAAGGTGCACCACAGAAATGGATGATTCAGCAAATAAAACAGCACTACGGTACAGCGAATGATCTCCATGCTCTGATTGGTATAAAACTTACTGAAAAAGCGTTTAAATATGAAATACCCCAAGATCAGTCTGGACGTTCCGCCTTAATTAAAAACTTTGCAATTGATCACTATAATGAATGTGAGAAATCCATTACAGATCGTGCTCAATTTAAAAAAGAAAATAACGGTATTAACCCACCCTTGGAAAGGGAAGTTTTAGAACACTAAAATTATGCTGATAGAAGGTTACTATTAGAAATAGCAGTCTATCTTTATGCAGTTTGATAGATTTTTCATTATTAAAATCTCAATTTTAAACCTGTTCCTATAGTTTTATATAACAGGGATTTTTTGAATCTAAAATTACAGGTAATAACGCAGTATTAAAATCAGATGGCTTTTTTAAGTTAGTTCATTAATATTCTAAAATCATATTATTTTAATCTCAAAATATAAATATAAATCAAAAACTTAGAAAATATACCAACCATTAAAAATTATTGCTTTGTTAAACATAATACTGAGGAATTTACTTGGTTTTATTTTTATAAAATACGCGTTATGATCAAAGTATAAACAACAATTCGTATACGATTTTAACGCGTCATATTTTTATAAAACTTATTTCCGATAAGGAGAATTCTAATGTCATTTGAACATATTTTAGTACCCGTTGACGGTTCAGAAACTTCCTACGCTGCAGTCGATAAAGCTGTCGAAATTGCCAAAGCATTTAACAGTAAAGTGACAGTGGTTCAGGTGCTGGCACTTGATCCCTATATCGCTGCTGAATACATTACAGCAGCTCAAACCAATGACCTGGTTGAACGTGCCCGTACTGCAATTCTGAAGACACTTGATGAAGCAAAAGCGAAATTTGCTGCGGCAGGTATTGATGCAGAGACCCAGCTACTCGAAGGTCAGGTGATTTATAGTGAAATTGTCAAGGCAGCTGAATCCTTGGATACTGATCTGATTGTGATTGGTTCACATGGCCGTACTGGCTTCAAGAAACTATTCCTGGGAAGTGTTGCGCAAAGCATCTTAGGACAGGCCACTGTTCCTGTAATGGTTATCCGTAAATAATAAAAAAATCCCCACTTCAATCAAGTGGGGATTTCTCTTTCAGACAAATCCATCCCATTGATACTGCTTTAAGCTGACCCGATTTCCAACACATAGAATTCCTTCTGCGCCTAACTTTTGCTGTTGAATATTATGTCCATATTCATCCAGTTTATTGAGACTGATCTTACCTTGAGCGTTCAGGACACGATGCCAGGGCAAATCGGTTTCTGTATCAAGCTGACTTAAAACCTTACCTACCAGACGTGCATGTTTAGGCAAGCCAGCCAGCTTAGCGATCTGTCCATAGGTCGCTACATTCGCATAAGGAATCTGGCTGACCACACTCAGAATCATTTGTGCCATTTCCTGGCTTGCACTTGATGTCATAGGCTTTCAATCTTGATAGAAAATTCTAACAATTAGAAATTCTCCGGATTCTCTAAGCGTTTCACTTCCTGTACTTTATCAGGATGATGCACGGTTGCTACACCATCGGCATCTTTCTTATCAATCAGCATTTCAGGCTGGAAGATGGTGATGGTTTCATTTCCATTTGCATCCTCCCCCACAATATACTGAAAACCGCGACGATTCATCTTGTGGCACATCCGCTGATACCAGCCCTTAAAACCTTGAGTTTCTTCATTCGGGTTGTAATAGAAAGCATTCATTACTGCTGGCAAACCTAGACCACAAACTACTCCGGAAAGAAGCACCACAATAAAAGTATATCCAATCAGAATACTGCTATACGCTTCCAGTTGCGGAATATTGGCCACTGCCAGAATCAGGGCTAAGGAAATCCCGCCACGTACACCGCCCCAAGACAGAATGGTTAAACTGCCGTTATAACTTTTTTTACGCATTCTAGGGAATAATGCAAAAGACAGATGGTTGGCCAGGAATCGTGCCAAATGCAGAATTATGAAAGCGACAATCCCGCCTAGAACCAGACTGGTGCTTAGATCAATAATGAACAGTTCCAGACCGATCAAGGTGAACAGGAAGGAATTGATAATTCCCTCTACCGTATGCCAGAAATGGTTTACATCACCGATATCTGCATCAGCCAGAATTTCTTTCCATTTATTCCCGACAATCAAACCTCCAATTACACAGGCAATTGGTGCAGAAGCATGCGCCAGTAAAGCAACCAGATATGAACCACAAGCCAACAGTGCAGTAGTTAATATCAGTGATTCCATTTCATGCTTACCGCGCAGAATACGTAAAATCGCCAGACCAAAACCGATTCCGATCAAAACTGCCACGACAATTTCATAAAGCAATGTTTGCAGGACGGCGAGTACGGTAAAGTTTTCACCTTGCAGTACATTCAGTAAAGTCATAAATAATGCAATACACATCGCATCATTAAACAGCGACTCACCTTCCAGTTTCACGATCAAATGATGGGGTGCGCGTACCGAACTGAGGACACCTTTAATCCCAATGGGATCCGTTGCTCCGAGCGCAGCACCGAGTAATAGCAGGACTAATATATCGACATGGTTGCCAATCAGAAACTGATAACCGTACAGCGCAATACCAAAGAAAACTGCACAGAAAACCAATGCCAGACTGGCCAGAATACCAATCGGCCGCCAGTGATTGCGTAAATCTGAAACCTTAAACTTCAATGCGGATGAAGTCAGAATGAAACAGATCACCCCATTAATCAGGAAGTCATAAAAATCGACATGGCGCACTGCTTTCTCAATATTATCAATATTGATGCTAAAAAATGGATTACCCTGTAGCAGACTTGCACACCATTGCAGGATAAAAACAAAAATAGCGGAAACAATCGGCACACCAATGGCTTGAGGAAAACTTAGAACACGTTTGTTGAACATGGTAGTGGCAATTGACAGAGCAAAGACCACTGTCAACAGTTGTAAAAAAAAGAAACTTCCCATTAGGTTTCCTAAGATTTGGCAATTTGCAGCCGTGAGCTGAAAGATTTACTTGAAATATAAATTTAAAAAAACAGTATATTTTAGCGGATCAAGTTTAGTCCCATTTTTTTTCGAATTAAGTTAAGTTTCTTTTCAATATTCACAACTGATGATTTAACATACAGCCTTAAAGCACTTTATTGCTCACCTCTTCTTTATATTTAGAAATTTTCTCCCATGCATCAAACTGTCAAAACCATATTCCGTCTGTGCCTCGCTGCTGTCATTTTTCTGGTCACACTTTCCTTGATGTTCACCTGTGTTGCCAAAGTTCAGGAAATTCTGAAAGCAGATCAACATTATCAGCAAGCCGTGAGCATTCCTTTAAAAAGCAGCGCCAAAGCGCAATATGTACTGGTGTCTAATAATCAACGTCCAGACAATGCCTTGTTTATCCTGATTGCCGGAAATGGTTATGTAGCAAAAATCAGCTGTGAGCATTATGCTGCCCTATGTACTGATGACTATAACCAGTCACATACCCGGCAGATTCAAAATGTTAATTTATTAAAAGCGAGAAATTATTTTTATATTGAAAATATTCAGTTCCAAGATAGTCGAACTGGTCAAATCACTACACTCAGCTATTCCAAAAATGAATTGAAGCAATTTTATAATAATGACATCAGCAATTTAAAATATATTCTCTTTGCGATTTCGCTATTTGCCCTGGCTGCCTTGTTTGTCAGTATCAAGATTTTGAAAAACTTCCGTCGTTTTCTGGAAAAATAACTATTCAATCATGAGGGGAGCATTTGCTCCCCTTTTTTGATCTTTAGTTTTAGATATTTTGATTAAAAGTATCACAAGCAGACATTTGACCTGATTTCAGACCGGTATTAAACCATTTTACCCGCTGTGCACTGGTACCATGCGTAAAGCTGTCCGGCACGACATGGCCTTGTGCCTTTTTCTGCAGATAGTCATCACCGATCTTGTGTGCCGCATCCATAGCTTCTTGTACATCACCCTGCTCCAGGAACTGCGTACGCTCATGGTTATGATAAGCCCATACCCCAGCCAGACAATCTGCCTGTAGTTCTTGACGTACAGAAAGCTGATTGCCCTGAGCTTGAGTGGCTTGTTGACGTGCCTGCTGTACCTGTGAAGAAATACCTAAAATGGTCTGGATATGATGACCCACCTCATGTGCTACCACATAGGCTTGAGCAAAATCGCCTGCCTGATCATTGCGAGATAACTCGGTTGAGTTCTGTTCCCCGCTGATTCCCATTTGAGTACGCATATCTTTAAAGAATGCCGTATCAATATAAACTTTCTGGTCTGCCGGACAGTAGAAAGGTCCCATAGCCGATTGCGCTGTACCACAACCAGAATTTACTACCCCACTAAATAGAACCAGTTTAGGCGGAGTATATTGCTGGTTCAGCTGCTGCTGAAATACTTGAGACCAGGTATCTTCTGTATCGGCAAGCACAGTTCCTACAAAATCGATCGCTTCTTGCTGCTCTGGCGTTGGATTTTCCAGTCCCCGTGTTTCTGCACTAGAAACACCTTGCGTGACTTGCTTGGTGGTTTGATAGGCTTGCTGTGGATCGACACCAAAAAACTTCCAGGCCACGAAAGCAATAATCAACCCGAGAATACTGATTCCACCGGCTTTGGTACCACCGCCACGACGGTCTTCTACATTGCTACTAACACGACGTCCTTTCCAGCGCATAGTGAGATTCCTTATAGTTTAAAGTCAGCTTATTTTAACGGGCCTGATTTATGCCTGCTTTGATTTTGATCTGATTTTTTGAATAAAGCCAATCAGGATAAATACGATTAATCCTGCCACAAAACCAATCACCAGATTAATCAGTGTAGGCGTAACAGCCCCTACAATACTGCCCAGACTAGGAATGTGCTCTACATAATCAACCGAATCTTCAGTGAAATGATGAAACCATGGAATGGTATGGGCAATAATCCCGCCACCGACCAGGAACATCGCAATCGTACCTACAATCGTCAGGGTTTTCATCAATTTAGGGGCAAAAGCCAGCAATCCACGGCCTATACTTTGCTTGAAGCTGGATGCCTGCTTAGTCAGGTACAAACCTAGATCATCAATTTTAACAATCATGGCAACGAAGCCGTACACCCCGACTGTCATTAATATGGCAATCCCTGCCAGTACGATGACCTTGGTGGTAAAAGCTGCGGCTGCCACGGTGCCCAAAGAAATCACTACAATTTCCGCTGACAGAATGAAATCAGTTCGGATCGCACCCTTAATTTTCTCTTTTTCAAATGTAGCCAAATCGGTTTCGATCGTAGTGAATTCAGCCTCAGCATCTTCTTCAGTCTTAGCTTTCTTATGCTTTAAGCTATGCAGGACTTTTTCTACGCCTTCATAACAGAGAAATAGACCACCAATCATCAGTAAAGGATTAATTAACCAGGGTGCAACCACACTAATAAGTAAAGCCAAAGGAACAAGAATCAGCTTATTAATAAAAGAACCTTTGGCTACTCCCCACACCACAGGAAGTTCACGTTCTGCCCGTACACCGCTGACTTGCTGGGCATTTAATGCCAAGTCATCCCCCAAGACACCTGCTGTCTTTTTTGCAGCCATCTTGCTCATCACGGCAACATCGTCTAAAACAGTCGCAATATCATCCAATAATATTAATAAGCTGCTCGCCATTCTTGTTATCCTTATCACCTTTAGACATATTTTAATGAAAATATTAAAAAATATTGTATTCACTTGTTTAATTAATAAGATTTTTTACTACGGCTTTTTTTTCTGGCTGACATTCAAAAACAGAATGCCGTACAATGTGGCCATTCGTTAAAATATTGATGTAGTACAGACTACTTTTTGGAATAGATAATGAGTAATCAAGATAATCGTCCAGTAATCTTGACTGGCGACCGTCCTACCGGACAGCTTCACCTTGGCCATTTTGTCGGTTCATTACGCTCTCGCGTAGGTTTACAAGATTCTCACCATCAACATTTGTTACTCGCTGATGCTCAAGCCTTGACAGATAATGCAGATAACTTTGAAAAAGTACGTCGCAATATTATTGAAGTAGCAACAGATTATCTGGCTGTCGGCATTGATCCAACTAAAACTACAATCTGTGTTCAGTCTTGCCTGCCAGCCTTAAACGAACTGACTATGCTCTATCTGAACTTTGTGACAGTTTCACGTTTAGAGCGCAACCCGACCATTAAATCAGAAATTCAGATGCGTGGTTTTGAGCGTGATATTCCTGCAGGTTTCTTATGCTATCCAGTGGCTCAAGCAGCAGATATCACAGCCTTTAAAGCAACTGTAGTTCCGGTGGGCGAAGACCAGATTCCAATGATCGAACAGACCAATGAGATTGTACGTCGCCTTAACCGTCAGATTGGCCGTGAATTACTGCCTGAATGTAAGGCGCTGCTTTCTAATGTGGGACGCTTACCAGGTTTTGACGGTAAAGCGAAAATGTCTAAATCATTAGGTAATACTATTGTTCTAGATGCCTCTGACAAAGACATCAAAAAAGCTGTCAATGCGATGTATACCGATCCGAATCACCTTCGCATCGAAGATCCAGGCCAGGTTGAAGGCAATGTGGTATTTACTTACCTGGATGCATTCGACACCAATAAAGAAGAACTGGAAGAACTGAAAGCACATTATCGCCGTGGTGGTTTAGGTGATGGTACGGTGAAAAAACGTCTGGAAGGTATTCTGAAAGAGCTGATCGGTCCAATTCGTGAACGTCGGATGGAACTGGCCAAAGATCCGGATTACATCATGGATATTTTGAAAACGGGTACAGATAAATGCCGTGACATTACACAGGCCACTTTAGATGAAGTGAAAACAGGCTTAGGTGTTTTCCATTTCTAAGCTAGACAATATTTAAAAAAGCCCTTCATAAAGGGCTTTTTTTATTTAAGGCCAAAATGCGCAAAAATAAGGCAAGTTTCCACACAGATTCTTCATAGTTTTAACCTTATTTAACATCTATTAACATGAATACTGATGAGTCGCATGAGAATGAGTCCTAATATATTTACATACAGTAAGGAATCAAATTTAACTCTCTCCACAGTTAATCTTGATTTAGTTTTGAAAGAAACTTCCTTTTTCTACGCAATGACAACCCCAATCATTGCGTTTTTTTTGTCTGTAATTTTTGAAAATATAAAAAAATCCTGCCAGATGAGCAGGATTTTGTTGTGTCTTGAATATTAATATTTGAACAAGCCTTTTTCTAATGGAATTTCAATTCCAATAGAGGCACCGCCATCCTGACCATTTACATCTGAGTCACTTATCCAGGCATTAATTTTAAGTGGCATTTCTGGACGAATATAATGCGACCAGGTGACATCTAGTGCTTTAATTTCATCATCAAAAGCAAAAGCAGCATTATTTAAACTTGCACGTTCAGACTGATTCACTTCAGCAAACAATACCCGCCCAGATAAACGGTTCATCGGATCAAAACGGATATCACCACCTACTGAAACCATCTGTGCATCACCACCTAAAGCATGTGCCAGCGGATAACCATGCTGATAAAAACCATCAGTATAATTGGTATGGTTATAAGAAATACCTCGCACCTTGCCGTTAGTACGTGTATCTGCCCATTCTGTATAAAGTTGATATGGCATATTTCTTACAGTCGAAGAATAGTCTATTCCAGCCAGATACATTTTCTTCGCAGGCAGACCACCCGCTTCATCTTCACCTACATATTGCCCATAGAAGCCCATAGGTACCTGTGTCAAAGGAAACAGGTTCAGGCGTGCATCAAAACCCGCAATCTGGTTTGATGGGTCAGGTTCACCCGTACCACCATTATCTTTATTCCCGACAAAAGCATCCCATAATGAACTTAAGCTTTCAGGACGTCCTTCCCCACCCCATTGAATCGCACGAGAAGCACCTAGCTCCAGGTAAGATAAAGGTTGTGCTGTTACACGAAGACCAATTAGTTTGGCATCTGGAACGGCAGTATAATCATCCAATTGTCCTGCAAAAGCCTGATATTGCCACGGTCCAATCCAGGACAGCCATTTAGTTTCAAAAGCTGTTTGTTCTGCACGTTGTGCCATAAATCCATATACTGGGCGGCTAGCATCGCCGCGAATCAAGCTGCCATCATGTCCCGGACCCCAATAGGTCGGAATTTGGCCGGCAATCAGCCATTGATTCCAGAGTTTCCCTGCTAGATAAGATCCTTCCAGATTTACATCCTGATCATTCTCAATTTGTCGATCTTTTTCGGCATTAACCCGGAGTTTGGCATCCCAGTTTTCGCCACCTGCATTAAACTCTAAAGCTGCCTGAAATTGTGCCTTTTGCTGATCGCCAAAGGCTTGAGGAATATCTTTTGGATCACTTTCCGCAAATAAGCCTACTTTGAGCTGCTGATTGTCTGCTGTTAATTTTGCCAGAACTGAATCAATAACACGTTGTTGTACTTTGTTACTCACTTGTGCATTGGATAGAGCTCGTTGAATTTCATCACCACTGAGCGGCCAGGTCGAGGTACTGATCTGGATCACCCCTTGCTGGTTTAACCAGTTCAAGTCAGTACGAAGATTTGCATCATTCAGAACCAGCCCTTGAGCAAAAACAGGAAGTGAAAGTGTCGTAAGAAGTACACTTAATAATGGTTTTTTTAGAAACATGGGATCAATATTCTCAAGTTTATTTTTGCCTAACCATAGATATTTCAAAAACAATATTCAATGGCGAAACTGTATCAGTATAATATGAAACCCTAGATTTAATTGACTTTCAAAATAATAAATCGCTTCGAGAAATGAGATAGAAATACAAAAATGAAATTACAAATGTAAAAAATAGAATTAAATAATGCTGGGTTTTAATTTTATTTAAAATAAATACTGAACACATAAAAAAGGCAGTTTTAAAAACTGCCTTTTTTCGAATAAGTCATTAGTGTTTATGACGCATATGCGGGAATAAGATTACATCACGGATACTTGGTGCATTCGCAAAGATCATCACCAGACGGTCAATACCGATCCCTTCACCTGCTGTAGGAGGCAGACCATATTCCAGAGCTTCAATGAAGTCAGCATCATAGTGCATTGCTTCATCATCACCCGCATCTTTCTCAGCAACCTGTGCCTGGAAGCGTTCAGCCTGATCAATCGGGTCATTTAATTCTGAGAAGCCATTTGCCAGTTCACGACCACCGATAAAGAATTCAAAACGGTCTGTAATATGCGGATTTTGATCATTACGGCGAGCTAGTGGAGAAGTTTCCGCTGGATATTCAGTCACGAATGTAGGCTGACGTAGTTGAGTTTCTACCGTTTCTTCAAATACGATTGTTTGCAGTTTACCCAGACCAAAACCTGGTTTTACCTGTTCTTTCAGTTCTTCCTGAATGAATTTCGCCAGGAACTCACGGTCATTGACATTTTCTGGAGTGAACTGTGGATTGTGCTCAAGAATGGCGTCAAACATTGAGATCTTTTTAAATGGTCCTTTGAAGCTAAAGACTTCATCGCCATAAGGCACATCAGTGGTACCCAGAATATCAATTGCCAGTTTTTCCAGCATTTGCTCTGTCAATTCCATCAGGTCTTTGTAATCTGCATACGCCTGGTAGAATTCGATCATAGTGAATTCAGGGTTATGACGAGTAGAAACACCTTCATTACGGAAGTTACGGTTAATTTCGAATACGCGCTCGAAACCACCCACAACCAGACGTTTCAAATAAAGCTCAGGTGCAATACGCAGGAACAACGGCATATCCAGTGCATTATGATGCGTTTCAAATGGACGCGCAGATGCTCCACCAGGAATTACGTGCATCATCGGGGTTTCAACTTCCATAAAACGTTTGTCGTTCAGGAAGCTACGAATACCGGCAACAACTTTGGCACGAACTTCAAAAGTTTTACGGGTTTCTTCATTTACGATCAGATCAAGATAACGCTTACGATACTTCACTTCAGTATCAGTCAAACCATGGAACTTGTCTGGAAGTGGACGTAATGATTTTGTCAGTAATTCAAAATGTTCGATATGAACATACAGGTCACCTTTACCAGAACGACCGATATAACCTTCAACTGCAATGATATCGCCCAGATCCAGGCCTTTGATCGTTCCAAGTACTTCTGGCTCAAGTTCTTTACGTGGAACATAAAGCTGAATACGACCGGTCATATCCTGAATCACGATGAATGAACCGCGGTTCAACATCACACGACCTGCTACTTTTACATGAACGTGTTCGCCAGCTTCAATTTCTTCTTTAGATTTATCAGCAAACTGGTCTTGTAAGTCTTGCGCATAATGTTCACGTTTAAATGTGTTTGGCCATGGGCTAACACCAGTTTCTTTTGCGTGGTCTTGAATCTGCTTTAACTTGGCATGACGCTGTGCAATTAAATCGTTTTCGGAAATGATTTGTTCAGAAGTCGATTGAGCGTTATTTTGCGTCATCTCTGCCTCGGATAAGATTAGTTAAAAAATAGAAGTTGCATAGAATAGCAGAAATCTGCATCAAATCGTAGCGTAAAGACTTCCCTCACGTGGCTTTTCTTGAGAAAAATTTCTGGATATATGAAATTCTTAAAGACAAATGATTTGCATTATTTTCAGTTTCGAATTTTATGATTGGTTTTTTTAGAATATTGCCCAACTTTTGTTAGATGAAAGTCCAAGACCTCAATCCTCTGCACAAATTCTGCCTTTATATCCCATATCAGCTTAGACCAATAGCTAACTGCTTCCTCGAAATAGACGTTTTACAATAATGACCATATTAGAAGGTGGTGTCTTAACACCCTGACCACGACTTTGCCATGTCCGATAAAAATGAGTAAAAATATGTCTAAAATATTGTTTTTTCATGGCTTGGATTCGTCAAAACAGTCCACGAAATTTCATGCAATTGATGCAATGCATAAATATTGTATAGATGTGGATTATCGCAATCTGAGCTACCAGTCGGTAGCCGATTTCTACCACGAAATGGTTGAAACCATTAAACCGGATATTCTGGTCGGACACAGTCTGGGCGGTTATTGGGCGCTAAAAATGTCACAAGCTCATCAGATCCCTTGTGTGATCGCGAATCCTAGCTTGCAACCGAATTTCCGCGATGATTATCCTGCGATTTGTGACAGTGATTTGCAGCATGATATTCCGCAAATGGCCTATCTGGAATTAGGCGATGAAATTCTGGATATGCATGCAGCACAGGCACAGCTTGAAGACTATATGCAAATTCATGCCATTGAAGGTGGCCATCATCGTCTTGAACACCCTGAACAGATTAATGACCTGATTCAGGAAATTGAATATCATTTTATCCGGCAATAAAAAAGCCCCAATAGTTGGGGCTTTTTTGATCATTCAGACTTAAGCAACTGCAGCTTCAGGCTGAGATTTATCATCAAGTACTGACCAGATATCTAAACCTAATTCACCGTGTAAATCTGGCAGATCAAGGAAGATGCTCGCACCTAGAACCTGATGCTGACATTTTTCAGCCAATTCATGAACTGCTTTCAATGTACCGCCAGTTGCCAGTACATCATCCACAATAATCACTTTTTGTCCCTGAACTTCTGCAGACATTTCCAGACGGTCCAGACCATATTCAAGGCTATAACCTACACCTACGACTGGAGGTGGCAATTTACCTGCTTTACGAACCAGTAATAAGCCTTTGCCAGTACGCTGCGCCAACAGGCTTGCCAGCACAAAACCACGTGCTTCCACTGCCACAAAGCTGTCTACTTCAGCAAGCTTTTCTTCAGGAATGCTGGCAATCAAAGCATCAGTTAATGGACCCAGATTATTCATGAATAATGGAGTCAAATCAAAGAAACAAATGCCTGGTTTTGGGAAATTCTGGACAGTACGAATGTGAGACCACAGAGAAGTAGACAAATTGCTCATGGGAGATCTTTAAACAAGGAAAGGAATAGGTGAATTTTAAACTAAATTAACAATGTGTAACAACAACGACTGTGCAATATTAAAGCAGAAAATAATAATAACCAATTGATTTAAATATATAAATTTATTTTAAAAAATATTTAATGAAGATAAGGCTAAGTCTAAGTTAACTGATTTTAATCATTTTTTCTGCCCGACTTTGGTCTACAACTTAAAATCTAAGCCAGAAACGTGTTTTATAAAACTAAAAATACAACTCTTTTCCTAACCTTAAATATATTTCTAGTAATGAAATACCTAGAGACTGCCCTTTCTGCTGTTAATTTCACTGATTAAACTTTTATTCGCTTTACTTTATGAATAGAACTGCGTAAAAATTTAGCCAAATATGTTTACTATTAAAAGTCATATTCTTTAGGGTCTTGCCATTTGTGGATTTTAAGCTGACAGCTACAGTTGGTCAGTTTTGGAGAGTTATATGAAAAAATATCAATGCATCGTTTGTGGATGGATTTATGACGAGGCAGAAGGTTGGCCTCAGGACGGAATCGTTCCTGGAACCAAATGGGAAGATATTCCTGATGACTGGACTTGTCCGGATTGTGGTGTTTCTAAAGTCGATTTTGAAATGATTGAAATCTAATCATGTTCTTTTAAAGACCATATTGAATGGTCTTTTTTATGTCCTTTATACCTGAAAAAAACTAATTTAAAAAAGCATGGAGAATCGTATGCATCCTATCGTCATCATTGGTTCGGGCATGGCGGGTTATGCTGTTGCCCGTGAGTTTCGCAAACTCAACCCAGACCATGAACTTGTCATGATTTGTGCTGATGATGCGACTAATTATGCAAAACCTACGCTTTCTAATGCTTTAGCAGGAAACAAAGCGCCAGAACATATCCCTTTGGGTGATGCAGAAAAAATGTCAGCGCAGCTGAAAATGCGCATCGAAAAAAATACCTGGGTCAAAACGATTCATCCTGAACAGCATCAGCTGACTTTAGAAAAAGACGGTCAGGAAAGTACACAGGATTATTCTAAACTGGTGCTAGCTGTAGGTGCCAATCCAGTACGCCTAGCCATTGCCGGTGATGCCAGCGACGATATTCATATGGTCAATAACCTGACTGACTATAAAGCTTTCCGTCATAATCTGGCAGCACGTGAGGATAAACGCGTAGTAATTTTAGGCGCAGGCCTGATCGGCTGTGAATTTGCCAATGACTTGCAGCATACCAATCATCAGGTCACCGTGATTGATCTGGCACCCCAGCCTTTAGGTCGCTTATTACCAGCTCATGTCGCAGATGCTTTCCAGCAAAATCTTGAAGAGACGGGTATTCATTTTGTATTAGGGACAACAGTTGAAAAAGTCTCTAAAGTTGAAAATGGTAATTATCTGGTCACACTTGCCAATGGTCAGTCAGTTGTTGCTGATGTGGTGCTGTCTGCTGTGGGCTTACAACCGAATATTTCTGTCGCAAAAGAAGCCGATATTCATACCAGTCGCGGGATTCTGACCAATACAAAACTAGAAACCAATCAACCGGATATTTATGCAGTAGGCGACTGTGCGGAAGTAAATGGAATGCTTTTGCCATATGTCATGCCAATCATGCAGCAGGCCCGTGCCCTGTCTAAAACATTGAATGGCGAACATACTGCAGTCCATTATCCAGCAATGCCTGTTGCGGTAAAAACGCCAGCTGCGCCATTGACTGTCCTTCCTGCTCCGGTTGATGTCGAAGTAACTTGGGAAAATGAAGAGTTTGATGACGGTATGCTGGCCAAAGCCTTTGATGCTAGTGGCACTTTACGTGGTTTTGTCCTGCTCGGTGCCACTGCTGCCAAACAACGCCTGGCATTGACCAAGCAGGTTCCTGACTTGATTCCAGCTACAGTTTAGATGTTTAATACAAAGGACATTTTTTAAGCGAAATGTCCTTTAATCAGGAAATACATCATGCACAGTGCCCTGCAGTTCAATCATTCTCCGTATACAGCTTTCATGCGTGAAACCAAGGCCGATCTTGGCAATGGCATCGAATTGCACGTGGAAGTCGGAGGAAATCCTGAACACCCGACCATTCTGCTGATTATGGGACTTGGGGCACAGATGCTATACTGGCCCGATTTCTTCTGTAAATCACTCATTGATCAGGGCTATCATCTGGTGCGTTTTGACAACCGGGATATTGGTTTATCTTCCAAGATTCACCATAAAGGGCCTCGCTTAAACACCTTAAAAATGATGAGCCGTTTTGTACTGGGTTTAGGCAATCAGGGCGCGCCTTATACGCTGTACGATATGGCAGATGATGTACATCTTCTGATTGAAAAAATGGGACTGGGTCAGGTCTATGTGCTCGGTGCCTCTATGGGCGGCATGATTGCCCAGATTCTGGCCGCACGTTATCCTGACAAAGTTAAAAAAATGGGCTTACTGTTTACCAGTAATAACCAGCCACTGTTACCCCCGCCTTTTCCAAAGCAACTCTTTAGTTTAATTGACAAACCCGCTTCCACAGATGAAGATGGCATTGTCGATCATAGCTTGAAGCTGTTTAATATTATTGGCTCACCGGGTTATGTGAATCATCTGGAAGCGATTCAGACCGCCCGTAAGTTATATAAGCGAAGTTACCATCCAGCGGGTGTACTTCAACAGTTTTTAGCAATATTATGTACGGGTTCATTGCTGCAACTGGACAAGCAAATCCAACAAGAGACCCTGGTGGTTCATGGTGCTCGTGACAGATTGCTGCCTCCTAGTCATGGTAAGGCTGTTGCAAAAGCAATTTCAGGGGCTAAATTTGAATTAATTGATGGAATGGGGCATGATATCCCTCCGCATTTTATTCCATATCTTAGCGAATTATTTGCTGATCATTTTAAATCATAAACATTAGGACACTATGGCTGCATTACCATCCCTAAGACAGCTGTCATACCTCGTAACACTGTCTGAGACGCTGCATTTTACAGAAGCTGCTCGCCGCTCATTTGTTACCCAGTCAACTTTGTCTGGCGGTATTATGGAGCTGGAGCGTTTACTCGGTGGCGTTCTTGTTGAACGCGATCGCCAGAATGTACGTTTAACGCCGCTTGGTGAACAAGTGGTTGCACGTGCCCGTGTTCTACTGGCTGATGCTCAGGACTTAATGCGTTTAAGTCGTGAAATGAGTGAACCATTAACCGGTGATCTGCATCTTGGCGTTATTCCAACCATTGCCCCTTTCATCCTGTCGCAATTTCTGGATGAAGTGCATCAGCAGCTACCGAAAATTCAGCTACATTTACATGAAGCTCAAAGTGAGAAAATTGTAGAGAAACTGGAGCATGGTAATCTGGATATGGTGGTGCTAGCGCTGCCTTTCGATACCCGTAGCCTGAAAGTTGCTGAAATTGCCAAAGAGAATCTGTATCTGGTACATCACAAATCTGACCAGAATGCGGCTCAAGCCAAGTCTCTGGAAGATCTGGATCTGTCTCGCCTGATGCTGCTGGAAGAAGGCCATTGCTTGCGTGATCATGCATTGAGTGCCTGCCCGATTGGTGAGCGTAAAAATGATCATCGCCTGAAAGCAAGTTCATTACCGACGTTAATTGAAATGGTGTCTGCTGATCTTGGTTTCACCCTGTTGCCAGAAATTGCGCTGCATACCAATATGATCAAAGCCAATCCGGATCTGCGCATCAATCCAATCAACGCAGCACCAAGCCGTACTCTGGCACTGGTCACTCGTAAGAGCACACCGCTACAAAGCGAATTCGATGTGTTATTACAAATTTTGCAAAAAATTACTGCCCATGATGCAACTTAATTAAGCCCTAAGAAAAAAGGAGCACTTAGATTGCTCCTTTTTTATTGCCTGTGTCTTCTGATAAAGTAAATTTTTATAAATTCAGTCAATTAAAATGATCCAAAAACCAGTTTTTCAAACTTTAACTATTTATAATATATAAAAATTAAATCCCTATTTCTTGGGATTGGCATTAAGAATAATTTAAGCCAAAATACATCTGTATATTAATTACTCTCAGGATAAGATTTCTTTGGCCTAATTTTTGCCCGCACCCGTATTATTGGTGCAACCTTATCCACCCCCGCTCTCTTCCAATCTTGATCTTGCATTGCTACAGCTCGGTTATCAACCAGATATGCTGTCCTATACCAATCATCTGTCTGCTCAATCCCATATTGAACAGTATCTTCCCAATCTAGTGTTATATGAGATTCATGAGAAAACGCAACTTAAGAATCTTAATGTAATTCAAGCACGAATCCAGATTCCTCATCTGATTATAGTTTTAGCTGATGATTCACTTGAAATGATCGATTTATTCTTGTCATCTGGCGTGGATCGATATCTGATTGCTTCGCATCCTGTTTCGAAAATAGTGGCAAGCCTGAAAATCATTCTACGTGGCGGTTCCTATTTACATCCTGAATTAGCCCGTTATTTAGTGAGTCAGGAAACAAAGATACATCTTTTAAATCAGACTGAAGTACAGATGTTAAAGTATTTCAGCCAAGACCTGACTTTGGCCGAAATTCAAAACAGATTAAGTCTGCACGATTACCAGATTTATGCTGCTATTCGCAGAATCTATCAAAAGCTCGTGAAGCCATTAACTGGTTTCCAAACCTAATAGGGTATAAAAAAGGCTGAATCATCAGCCTTTTTAGTTTGCATAGAGTTATTTAAAGGTTTCCAGCAAGGTACGCTGTGCATTATGCGGTTGTTCACCTTCTGCAACTTGGGCACGCACCCAGGTTCCATCTCCCTGTAACAACCAGGCCTGCTGATTGTCTTTCAGGTAATTTAATAAGCCTTGCTGGTAAATGCGTTTCTTTAATGCTTCATCTTCAATCGGAAAACAGGCTTCTACACGATTAAACAGGTTACGATCCATCCAGTCTGCGCTTGAGCAATAAATGCGGGAATTGCCATTATTGCTAAAATAAAATACGCGCGTATGTTCCAGGAAACGGCCGACGATTGAACGTACCCGAATATTCTCTGAAAGTCCCGGCAAGCCTGGACGTAGACAACAAATCGAGCGGATAATCAGATCAATCTGTACACCTGCTTGAGAAGCTTCATAAAGTTTGTTGATGAGTTGCAGTTCAGTTAAAGCATTGACTTTCACGATAATCTGGGCTTTCTTGCCCGCTTTGGCATTGGCAATTTCATTATCAATATAGTTGATGAGCTGGGCATGCAAGGTAAATGGTGCATGGAGCAGCTTTTTCAGCTTGGCCATTTTCCCCATTCCGGTCAATTCCTGGAAGATACGATGCACATCTTCACACAGATCTTTGTCCGTGGTTAACAAACCATAGTCGGTATAAATCCGTGCATTGCCCGCATGATAGTTCCCGGTACCCAGATGTACATAACGCACCAACTTGTTATTTTCTCGGCGTACAACGAGAATCATTTTGGCATGGGTTTTATAGCCAACAATGCCATAGACCACGACAGCACCCGCTTCTTGCAGCACATTGGCAACTGCAATATTAGATTCTTCATCAAAACGTGCACGCAGCTCGATGACTGCAGTCACTTCCTTACCGTTACGGGCCGCTTCTGCCAGCACCTGCACGATCTCGGAATCTGGACCACTACGATACAATGTCTGCTTGATTGCCAGTACCTGAGGGTCACGTGCCGCTTCACGTAACAGCGTAATCACTGGTGCAAAAGATTCAAATGGATGATGTAGCAAAATATCCTGCTTCTGCATGGCACTGAAAACATTTTCAGATTTCTTCAGTACTTTAGGCAGAATTGGCGTATGTGAATCATAACGTAGATGTGGACGTTTGAAGTTGGACAGTAACCGCGCCAGATTAACCGGTCCTGCCACTTTATAGAGCTGTTCTTCATCCAGATCAAATTCTTCCAGCAGATATTCATAAATATGCTGCGGACAATTTTCAGTCACTTCCAGACGGACTGCACGACCAAAACGGCGCGAACTTAGCTCGCCTTTTAAGGCTTTGGCCAGGTCTTCAACATCTTCATTTAAGGCCAGATCGGCATTCCGGGTAACACGGAACTGATAGCAGCCAGTCGCGGTCATGCCCGGGAACAGGTCAGACACATGTTCATGAATGATGGCGGATAACATCACATGATGTTCTTTACCATCAGTCAGTTCATCCGGTAAACGCACAACACGTGGCAATGAACGTGGCGCAGGAACAACCGCAAGATCAATCTGACGGCCAAAGGCATCTTTCCCTTCGAGCGTCACAATAAAATTCAGGGATTTATTCACCAGACGTGGGAATGGATGTGCCGGATCAAGGCTAATAGGCGTAAGAACTGGAGCAACCTGTTCCTGAAAATATTTTTTCACCCAGGCCGATTGTGCCGGTGTTAGCTCTCCACGGCGCAAGAAGCAGATATCTTCCTCACGCAGTTTAGGCAAAATCTCTTCATTTAAAATACGGTACTGACGTTCAATGGCGGCATGTGCAGTTTCGGCAATCTGCTCTAATACTTGTTTTGGCGTCAAACCATCCGGACTGCGGCTTTCATTGCCCAAATCCAGTTGTTCCATGACGCCAGCCACACGAATTTCAAAAAACTCATCTAAATTACGTGAAAAGATCAGTAGAAAATTCATGCGTTCCAGCAAAGGATGCAGAGGATCAACCGCCTGTTCCAGCACTCGCAAATGGAAATCCAGAATAGACAGTTCACGATTAATGTAACGATCATTATAAGTATATTCGGTTGGTGCCGAAGTCGTACTGGCTGCCGTATTCATATTAAACCTACGCTATTTTCAAGTCTTGCTTATTGCTTTTAGTATGCTTCAAATTAATGACATTTTCATAAAAAAAGCCCAAATATTTGGGCTTTATCTTGATATTTTTATTTAAGGGATTTCAGCATAGCGCATATAACGCTGAATCATACGTTTACGTGCTTTTAGGGCTGATGCATTACGATGATCTTCAAAATATTTTGGATTGGTGAGAATCGCTGCCAGGAAGATGGCCTGATCACGAGTCAGGCTCTCTGCAGTCTTACCAAAATAATGTTTGGCTGCCGCTTCTGCTCCATAGATATTGTCTCCAAACTCAATCGAGTTTAAATATACTTCCAGAATACGCTCTTTAGACCACATGCGCTCCATCATCCAAGTCGCAACAGCTTCCTGACCTTTACGGAGGAATGAACGCTTGTTGACAAGGAACAGGTTTTTAGCCAGCTGCTGGGAAATGGTTGACCCCCCTGCCACGACACGACCTTCATTCTTGTTACGGCTGAGCGCAGTCTGAATACCATCCCAGTCAAAGCCATGATGGTGCATGAATTTTCCATCTTCTGCCGTAACAACTGCCCGCTTCAGATTGGTACTGATTTCATCATAAGGGCGCCACTGATGTTGAATGGGCTTGGAGGGTTCAGTCCAATAATCGATCCGCATCATCATGGTGGTATTCACCGGATTGGTTCGCCACCAGGCTAAACTTGCAAAAATCCACAGTTGAACAAGTAGAATCACACTGACAATCACGAGAAGGGTGCGGGTCAGAAAGGCTTTCATGTCAGTGCGTTACTCCTGAAAATTCAATTTTTCGTGTTAAGCTTATTCGAAATATACAATCACAGCAAAAAAATAGCATGCCTGAATATTCTCCCCCAACAACACATCGCAAACTGGAAATGCAGCTCTGGTGGATGACCGCACTCCTGATCTGTATCAATGTCGGCCTGTTTGGCTGGCAGGTTCTGAATGGAATGGACATCACACAGCCAAGTTCTCCAGATGCCATTCGCTGGGGAGCAGATTATGCACCTTTAACGTATTTAGCGGAACCCATACGCCTGTTTAGTAGCATGTTTTTTCATTTTGGCTTAATTCACCTGATGTTGAATATGTGGGCACTGTATATTTTTGGTAGTGTCGCTGAACAAATTTTTGGCCGGATCTATTTTACAGGTCTTTATATTTGTGCCGGCCTGATGGGTAGTTTGCTCAGTGGCTATATGAGTATCCAGGACAGTTATGCCTTAATCGAAGGCGGTGTAGCCAATCCTGGCTTATTGCCGGGTGTTAGTGCGGGTGCTTCGGGTGCAGTCATGGGTCTCGGTGCCTCCCTGACTGTTCTATCTTTACTGCCAATGTTGCCCCGTCAGCCTTTTATTCTGGATAAAAAAACGCTCGTAATGATCATGGGCCTTAACCTGGCGATGGGCTTTATGATCAGCGGAATTAACAATGCCGCACATATTGGCGGCATGATCATGGGGGCCGGACTAACAGCGCTCTGGTATCTTGGTCAGAAAATGCAGCGTGGCCGTTTGGTCAGTCTGGTTGCCTTACTGCTCGGCGTCGCTGCCTGTATCGTGCTGTATCAATATAATCTGGCTTTGCTTGAACCGATCCGCCCACTCTGGCAAGAGATTTTACAAATGCTACAACAGCAGTTGGCCGATCAACCTGCGAAATGAATCTTATTGATTCATCTCACGCAGGCTTTGTAAAGGTGGAATTTCGGAAAGATAACTCAGACGATAACGCCCGATCAGGGTACATAATACAGTCATAAACACAGGCAGGATAATCCAGATTTCCCAATGAGGCTGGATGATCAGATCCATCTTATAGCTGGCAATGGCGCTGATCACTTCTGCAAACAGACATGAAACAATACCGGCGAATAGTCCGATAAAACCGATTTCCAGACTCATCATGGTTTTCAGCTTCTGTTTGGAACTACCAAAAGACCGGAGCAAAGCCACTTCACGTTTACGTTCATCCATGAGCAGGTTTAGACAGGCCATCAGTACCAGAAAACCGGATACACTGACCAGCACAGCCAGAATGGTAATGATCTGTACCAGCACATTCACAATTCGTTTGATTTCTTCCAGAATCAGGCTGACATCAATAAATACCGTATTCGAAAAACGCTGAACCAGATTCACCAGTTTATCTTTGTCTGTTTCCGGTACATAGAAGCTGCCCAGATAACTGCCCGCATTGGCATCCATAGTATTTGGTGCAAAGATAAAGAAGAAGTTTGGACTAAAACTCTCCCACTCTACCGTTCTGAGATTCACCACTTTGGCTTCGAGTATGCCTTCAGGCAGGCTAAAGTTGAGCTTATCTCCCAGTTTGATGCCCAGCTCTTGTGCAGTATTGGCTTCGACCGAAACCTCACCCGGCTGTTTCAATCCTGCCTCCCCCTGAACAATCACATTATCCTGAGGATAGCGATCCGACTGGGTCAGATTCAGTTCACGTCTTAAGGTATTACTCTTTTTGACCAGTTCAGCAGCAAAAGGATGATCATTTTTCGCTACCAGACGCCCGCGAATATTGGGATAAAGCGGCGTGCTTTTCCAGCCATTCTGTTCTAACTGAGCTTTTAAGTCAGGCATATCAAAAGGCGGCAGACCATAAACAAACTGGTTGGGTGTCCCTTCCGGCAACTGTTGCTGCCATCGATCAAGTAAATCTGTACGCAGTACAGCCAGCACACTAATCAAACTGAGTCCTAAAGCTAAGGCAGTAATCTGTAAAGCGGTCTGATACGGTGTCCGTACATAGGCAGACAGATTGAATTTCAGATTACGCAGCAGTTTTAAAATACTCCAGACCGTAAAATACAGAACAGCACAAAGCAGAATAATGGCCCCAATCACCCAAGCTGTCAGCACGATATTTTCCGTTAAAATCACACTGAAAATAATCAGACTTAAGGTTCCGGTCAGTAACATCCACAACATCGAATGGACGGATTTTTCCTGCTGACGAATGACCCGAATCGGAGGAGTATTTAAGAGTTGAAACAGACTGGGCATGACAAAGCCCAGTAACACCACTGCACTGGTCAGCATGGCAATTGGCAAGGGCCCCAGCAGCATCGCCGTAGCAGAGAACTCAAGCTGCAAGTTTGGAATCAGCTGTAGCATGAGCTGCAGCAAGCCATAACCCAATGCAACACCTATCACGCTACCAATCAACATGGCGATTAAAAGCACTAAACCCAGCAAAGCCAGATAAGCGGCCAGAATCTGATTTTTGGTCGCGCCAATACAACGCATCAGGGCAATATGATCCTGGTTCTGCTGTACATAACGTTGTGCGGTTAAAGCAATGGCAATCCCGCATAATAAAATGGTGAGAATATTCGCCAGTTGCAGAAAAGTATCCAGATTGGCAATTGGTTTCATTAAACGGGTATTGCCTTCGCTGGCATTACGCAAGCGTAGACTGCCCTGCTGTTCCAGTTCTTGTCCCTCAACCTCAGCATCTGCTTCATCTGAAGTCCCATTTTCAGATTTTATCTTCTGCTTGAACCAGGTTTCATATTGCCGGGTATCGGCTGGATTGCCTGCCATTAATAAACGGTAATCAATCCGGCTACCGACCTGAATCGCATTGGTGCGCGCCACTTCTGACTGAGCAATAATCACAGTCGGCGAAAAGCCAGAAAAACCCAGCTCCTGATTAGAATCCTGCTCAATTTTTGCAGTAACCTTAAATTTGGCATCGGCGATATTCAGTTCATCACCCAGTTTGACCTTGAGCAGATCCATGGCCCGTGAACTCAGCCAGATTTCCCCCGCTTGGATTTTATCTGCTGCAGGCTGAACCCGTAGCTCTCCTCGTAAAGGAAAAGCCTGATCAATAGCCTTAACATTGACCATGACAAACTGATCATTGGTATAAGCCATCGTACTGAAAAATGTGACTTCGGATTGCTGTAAATCGAGCTGCCTGGCCTGATCACGCCATTCCTGAGCTAGCGGCTCATTATCAGAAAGCACCAGATCCCCCGCCAGCATTTCAGCTGCCTGTAAAGCAACGGCGTTCTGAATCTGTTCATTACTGAACTTTAGTGCCGTTGTGGCACTAATCGCTAAGGTCAGCGCGATGATTAGCAGATAAATCCCTGTCGTATTAAAACTTTGTCTGAGTAAAGGACGAAACAGATGCTGCATATCAGCCTCCACTCGCATGTTCAATCAGCTGACCATTGACCAGTTCAAAATGACGCTGGCATTGTTGGGCCAGATCAGGATCATGGGTAACCAGAACCAGCGTGGTGCCTAATTCGCGATTTAACTGAAAGAGCAGCTGTTCAATTTCCTGAGCGGTTTCCCCATCCAGATTACCTGTCGGTTCATCAGCAAATATGATTTTGGGTTCACTGACCAATGCGCGGGCAATAGCGACACGTTGCTGCTCCCCACCCGACAGTACTTTTGGTGTTTGCTGAGCCTGACGGTCTAATCCGACCTTTTGTAGCAATGCCAGCGCCTTTTGTTCGGCATCACTATATTTAAAATCTAGCTGTAAACGTAAAGGCAGCATGACATTTTCAAGTGCCGTAAGATGAGGTAAAAGCTGGAAAGACTGAAATACAAAGCCAATATTTTTTAGCCGGACTAAAGCACGCTGTTCTTCATTCAAGTTCGATACCAGCTCTCCACAAACCGTTAACTGCCCGGAACTAGCCTGATCCAAAGTGGCCAAAATGCCCAGTAAAGTTGACTTTCCTGAACCGGAACGCCCAGTAATGGCGACCTGTTCTCCAGTCAAAATTTCCAGCGAAAGATCTTCAAAAATAGTCAGTTGTTTTTGTGAAAGTTGTATCTTTTGTGTCAATTTCTGGGCAGAAATAATCGCTTGTGGCATGATGGTCGAATCGTTGCTGCTTTGAATCATACGTGTCCTATATGAAAGATCTAAATCAGAAAAATCGTGTATTGCCTTGCCTGGTATTCTTTGGACTGTGCCTGATTCCTTTTAGTCTGTCGGCAAAGACCATTATGATTGTGGGTGACAGTATAAGTGCTGGTTATGGCATGCAACCACAGCAAGGTTGGGTACATTTATTACAAAAGCGTTTGGACCAACACTATCCGAAACAGCATAAAGTGGTCAATGCAAGTGTGAGCGGTGAAACCACCAGTGGTGCCTTGGCAAGGCTGCCGAAACTGCTACAGACGCACCGTCCAGATATTGTGGTGATTGAGCTTGGCGGGAATGATGGCCTGCGTGGACAGCCACCCCAAATGATTCAAAAAAATTTAGCAGCTCTGGTACAACAAAGTCAGAAAGCCAAGGCGAATGTGGTTGTTTTTGGAATGAAAATGCCACCAAATTATGGCCAGGCATATAGTAAGGCTTTTGAAAATAACTATAAGGTGGTCAGTCAGCAGTATAAGGTCAAACTACTACCCTTCTTTATGCAAGGCGTCGCTGGCAATAAAAGTCTGATGCAACAGGATCAGATTCATCCCAACACCAAAGCCCAGACTATTTTATTAAATAATGCTTATCCTTATATTAAAGGCGCCCTCTAAGGCGCCTTTAACTGAATCAAATCTTAAAATTTTCTTAGAAGTCAAAGAAAGTTACTTCACCGGTTTCAAGTGAATATTCTGCACCAATCACCTGTAACTTACCTTTAGCAATCAGGCTTTCTAGAACTGCAGAACCATGACGTAATTGATTTACTGAAGCAAATACATTGGAACGGACTGCATGTTTAGATAGTTTATTCAGGTCATCTTTCAGTTCAGTCTGCATTAGAATTTCAACTGATGGACGTACACGGTTCACGATTGACATTAGATTTGCAGATGGCGGTGTTGCCGGATTGGTTAATGCTTCAATTGTTGAATGAATAGCGCCACAATGCGTATGACCCAAGACAATCACAATCGGACAGCCAAAGCTTTCTGCTGCGAACTCGACACTGCCGACCTGAGACGGTGCAACAATATTACCTGCTACCCGAATGACAAACAGATCACCCAGACCCTGGTCAAAGACCATTTCTGCAGGTACACGTGAATCTGAACATCCTAAAACAATAGCAAATGGTTCCTGACTTTCTGCCATTTCAGCACGTTGCTGATGCGATAATAATTTTAAATGCTGCGTTTCACCATTGACAAAGCGCTGGTTACCCTTTTTAAGACGATCTATAGCTTCCTGAGCTGTGAGCATTCTTTTTTACCATCGATGTTTTTAGTGGGAATATCTTACTGCTAGATTTTTTGAATGTCACTTGCAAAAAAAATTAGCTGTAAAATTTTTAGCGCTTTGATGATTTCTTGTTCTGGGAATTTTTCTGTGAAATTCATCACGTTTTTTGAGCAGTTTTTCTGCTCAAGCTAATAATTAACAGATGTACAATATTAAGGAATGCTTTAAAATAAGTGAAAGATTACGATTTGATTCATCTATAAATTGCAAATCGATAACACGGAAGTATTTTGAGCGTTTTTGCTCAGTTTTTTCAGGGGACAGTGCTAATGAAGAAAATAATAAAATTGCGCTCAAAAATTATCTATTCCACTTTAGTCGCTCTGGGTCTTAGCCTATCTAGCCTGAGCCATAGCCAATATCTGTTTACGCCACCGAAAGCCAAATCTGCCGAAGTTTTACAGCTTTACCTGAGCCAGCAACGCATCCAGGCGGGTCTACAATCCAAAACCTTGAAAGTCGGGGATGTGACTTGGAGTTATAGCGAAGGCGGTGCAAAAAACAAACCCTCGATTATCCTGATTCATGGCCTAGCAGGCACACGCGACAATTGGAATCGTGTCGCCCAGTTTTTGACTCCGTATTATCATGTCATCATTCCGGATTTGCCGAGCAATGGCGATACCCGGATTCCAGCAGATTTTGACTTGTCTGTACCCAATGTCACTTCGCAATTACGTGCTTTTGTCGAAACCCTGAAGATTGAAAAGAATCTGCATGTGGCCGGTCATTCTTTGGGCGGCTCAATTGCGACAGTTTATGCATCCCAATACCCTTTCGATACCCAAAGCCTGTTTCTAGTAAATAGTGCCGGCATCTATAAAATGGGCAATACGCCTTATACCAAAGACCCACATGCGCTCAAAGATCTGATTGTCAGTAAACCGGGCGATCTGGAAGATGTCTCCAAACAGCTGATGCAGAATCCACCAGCGATGCCTTACCAGTTAAGACATGCGCAGGAAAAACTGTTGATTGCCCGTTCGGAACAAACCAGCAAATCGATTGATCAGGTGGTAATGCTCAACCGGCTGTATACGCCTGATACCTTTGCCCGTCTGACCCGTACAGTGGAAGCCCCGACTTTAATTTTATGGGGAAAACAGGATCGAATTATTAATGTCGAAGTGGTGAAAGAGCTATATTCTTTATTGAAACGTGCTGAAACTCCGGTGATTTTAAATAATGTTGGTCATATGCCGATTCTGGAAGCAGAAAAACAGGTTGCCCAACATTATTTGCCTTTCCTGGCCAAGACACAGACCCTAAAAAATCCACTAGCTGATACACTCATTCCTTTCAATTAAGTTTCAGAGAAGTTATGCAGAAACACCCGATGATTGAGCAGTTGATTGATGCTCAACTTGATTTTCTTGATCAGGTATTTTCTCAATCTGAAACCATTCAAAGCGAGTTTCATGAGTTTTATCTCTGGTTGCGCAAGCAGTCGCTTAAAGATCTGTGGAGCTGTGAACTGATCAATCAGCTACTACAAAAGCAGATTCTGGATACTGCTGCCAGTTCTTTTCTGATTGAGCAGATTGCCGAACATATCCGGTTCGCATTGGTTCATCCAGCCAATGATACAACCAAAATTGCAGATGTCATTCCGGTACTGACCATTGATAAAATTGCACAATATGTGGCCAGCAAAAGTGGTCATCGTCAGCGCCTAATCAAAGCGGTGGTGAATAACCCTGCTTTCTCGGCCATGATTACGCAACTGATCCAGCATTCGATTCAGGATTATCTGGATAATTCTGTGATTGCCAAGAGTGTGCCGGGTGTTTCCCGTTTTATGAAAATGGGCAAATCTGTTCTGGAAAATGTCACGGATTCCAGTCTGGACAACACGGTCTCCCGTTATCTGCAAAAAAATATTTTAAAACTCAGCCAGATGAGTGAGCATGTCCTGAACCAGCACTTTGATGATGACAAGCTGTACCATTTTCAGGCCAATCTTTGGCATAAGATCAAAGACATGCCGCTTTCCGTACTCAAGAACTATATTGAAACCCAGGATCTGAACCAGACGGTGAGTTTAGGGCACGAGATCTGGGATCATATGCGCCAGACGGAATATATGCAGCAGCAACTGCATGACGGGATTTATACTTGGTATGTACGTAATCAGGAACATACTTTTGATCAGTTATTACGAGATCTGAATATTGATGAAGCATTGATTCAACATGAACTGAATGAATTGCTGACACCGATTATTCAGCAGATGATTCATCAGGGCTATTTGCGTGAACGTGCCCGTGCCTATCTGGCAAAATTCTATTATACTGAAAATACCTTAAAAATTTTAAAGATTGAAGACTAAAAAAAGCCGCTAGAAAGCGGCTTTTTCATATCTATGAATTAGAATTTGATATTCATACCCACGGTGTATCTACGACCATCAAGTACAATGTCATAATCGCCATTGGTAATTTCTTTATTTGCAATGTTATAAATACCAGCGGTCAACCTTAAGTTATCTGTCGCTTTAAAGACTGCACCGGCATCAAAAGTACCATATCCCGGTGTCCCATTATCCATAGAAGTACGGCTTAAATAATCACTGGTTTTGCCACGGTAATTATAGTCCATCCAGGTCGTCCAGGTATCTGAAACATCATAATCCAGACCGACATTCAGCATATGTTTTGGCATTTTATTTAAAGGCTGGCCTTTAAATTCGCCACTTTTTTGCTCAGTTTTTGTATAAGTATAACTTGTACTCGCGTGAAGATTATCCAGTACATCATAGTCTAATGTGAATTCAGCACCTTTCATTTCTGCATCGGAAACGTTTTTCATTTGGCTAACAAATCGATATGGCTTGCCATTTGCCGAACATTTCCATTCTTCTACAGGAGAACTATTTGTTGTTCCTGGCGTGTCACATAAACGATCTTCAACAATTTTATCTTTAAAATCAGATTTAAAGACCATTAAACTGCTTGTTAAACCAAGTTCAGGAGCCGAATAGTTAAATCCGAATTCATAGCTCGTACTTTTTTCTGGAGACAAATCAGGGTTACCAATGATGACAGCACTGCCTTTTCCTGTTCTGCTACCAAAACCTTCTGAAATTTGGCTAATCGTTGGTTGTTTATAGCCTGTACTTACACCACCTTTCAAAGTTAAAGCATCAGTTAAATGATAAACACCATAGACGCGCGGTGTAATTTCACCACCAAAGTATTCATCTTTATTGTAGCGGGCGCCCACAGTTAAAGCGAAATCATCGGTAATGCTCCACTCATTTTCTGCATATAAGGCAAATAACCAACGGTCGAGTGAAGTGACCCCAGTAATATCGGCTAGACCATTTGTGGTATCAGTGATTTTTTCTTTTTGATATTGACCACCCACTGTTAATGCATGGTTACCCAAAAAGAATGAGCCTTGTGTATTAAAGACTTTTAATTCTTCATTTTTTTCGTCAGCAACGACACCACTATAAACTTTTCTAGTTGTCTCATCTTGATAGTATGAATCAAGGGTAAAATTATCGTAACGTGCTTTATGCGTTAAGGTATATAGATTTTTCTCATTTTCATTGATAGAGGCTTGAGTGGCAACATCCACACTTTTACCCAGTGTTGTAGTGTACTGCTGCCCTGTAAAATCATATCTCAAACCAATATCGTTATGTTCATCGACATTCCAAACCAGTTCAGTACCGAGCTTTCTCACTTTCTTCTCAGACTCACTTGAACCAGATTTTTGCCCTTCTCCACCGACAAAGTCACTTTCGTCATTCCCCTGGAAGTTACCATCTATACTTAAAGATAATTTATCTTGAATTAATGGGCCTGTGACATACATGCTGACGCCATAACTATCATTTGCATAATCATTATCAGACTTCGTATATTCAGGAGAAATACTTCCATACCAATTACTAGCAGACGCTTTTTTAGTAATAATATTAATTACACCACCCATAGCATCTGAACCATAAAGTGATGACATTGGACCACGTACGACTTCGATCCGTTCAATCATGTTAATTGGTGGTAAATATGCACCAATTTTCCCACCGTCTGTACCATTACCATTCACTGCCCTACCGGCGCTAATTGGTCTGCCATCAACAAGGTATTTCGTATAGGTTGCACCCATACCTCGGATTGTAATCTCTTTATTATTGCCGCCACCTTGCACAGAGACGCCTGGCATATTTTTTACAGCATCAATTACATCTGTATATGATTTTTTTTGTAATTCTTCCGCGGTAATGACTGAAATAGAAGCGGGTGCATCTGCAATATTTTGTTCAAAACCGCCCGCTGTGGTTACCACAATGGTCTGCAATTTAGTAGTTTCAGTCTGTAATGTTGCTTTTTGTTCTTCAGTTACCTGGTCTTGTGCTTGTACTGAAACAGCTAATGCTGAAAGCACTGCAAAGGCCAAAGTCGATTTCATAAACGGCTTACTCATATTCGAAGGTGCCCCAAAAGTTGATTTATGAAGAAATATTGCTGGAATTGTGACGCATTGTATCAAATGTAACTATAAATACAATTAGTATTGATAATTATTATCATTATTAAATCTAGATAAAAAAATACCCCGAGCATTCGAGGTATTTCTTACAAGCTAATTTTATTAGAGACTTATTTGAAATAAGCACCTTCAGCTTGGGTATGGTCAGTTTGGTCAACCACACGTGCCAATTCAGGAATATGCTGTTTCAAGGTTGTTTCAACGCCTTGTTTTAAAGTCACATCAATTGCTGAACAGCCCTGGCAACCACCACCAAACTTAAGAACTGCAGTTAAGCCATGCTCAGGATCTTCAACCACTTCAACCAGTGCACAGTTACCACCGTGACCTGCCAGACCCGGGTTAATTTCTGACTGAAGCACATAGGTAATACGCTCTTCTACAGAGGCATCAGGACCGACGCGTGGCACTTTAGAGTTTGGTGCACGGAAAGTCAGCTGACCACCAAAACGGTCTTTATTGTAGTCAATAACTGCATCTAGCAAGTATGGAATTGACGGAGAGTCAATATAGGCCGGAAAATCTGGATATTCCTGCTTATAGTCTGTAGGTACAACCTCATCAGGTGCACTATAAGCCATGCAACATTCAGCGCGCGGTGTACCCGGATTTTCTACAAACACACGTACGCCAATACCTGGTGTATTCTGTTTGTCCAATAGATCCTTTAAATACTCTTGTGCTGTCGGTGTAATCAAAAGATTTGGAATTTCTTCTGCAACCGGAGTGTTGCTGTTCTCAGTCGACATAACAATAATTTCCTCAAGCTGAAGCTACTATTTTAACTGAAGATGCGGGGTAATTATAAAAATTCAACCAAAATTGTCGGATTTATTATAAAAGTCGCACTTTAGATTTGTTTTAATGGCATGATCATTGTCAAATAGATAGAAACAGAATTACTTATATGCTTGATTTACCTTTTAATCATACCGTCACTATTATTCTGATCACCTGTATTGTTTCTTTTATTGCTTTTTCAAAAGAAACGGTAATGAATCGTCTGATTTTCTGGCCGCCTGCCATGCAACGTGGTCAATATGACCGTTTCATTACCCATGGTTTTATCCATGCAGATGGCACGCATTTACTATTCAATATGATCACGCTGTTCTTTTTCGGCAGCATTATTGAAAGTTTTTATCGCCAGTATTTATATGATCTGGGCTTTATCCTGTTTTATCTAGGTGGTCTGGTTGCAGCGATTCTGCCAAGTTATCTGAAACATAAAAATGATGCGCGCTGGGCCAGCTTGGGTGCTTCCGGTGCAGTATCCGCAGTTCTGTTCGCTTATATTCTGTTTGAACCATGGAAGCTGATTTTCGTATTCTTTATTCCCGTACCTGCGATTATTTTTGCTGTTTTATATGTGGCCTATAGCATTTGGTCGGGCAAACGTGGCAACAGCAATATTAATCACAGTGCCCATCTTTGGGGTGCAGCTTATGGTGTGGTGATGACGATTATTCTGGAGCCACGACTTATTCCGCATTTCCTGAATAAATTGACTCAAATCCCCTTCTAAAGTTTTGAATGATTAAGGGATAGCAAATATCCCTTTTTTAATCATTCACATATGAAAATGATTTTCATTTCTACCAATTATGCTAATCTTGTCGCGAATTTAGAGGAATAAACATGAAATTTAAGACTTTAGCATTTGCCACAATATTAGGACTGACGACTTCCTTTACAGTTTCTGCACAGGTCACTTTCGACTATAAAGACCAAAATATTCAACTCAAAAAAAACCCGAAAAAGATCGCAGTATATGACCTTTCGGCACTGGATATCTTGAATACACTAGGGCTTGAAGCTCAGCTGGTGCCTTCTGCAAGCTTTGCAGGCAACTTAAGCAAATACCAGCAGGACAAATTCACCAAAGCTGGTTCTCTGTTTGAACCGGATCTCAATGTACTAAAAACTACAAAACCTGATCTGATTATTGTCGGTGGTCGTTCGGCTTCTAAAGCTGAGGCAGTTAAAGGTATTGCTCCGACTTTAGACCTTTCTTCAGATACTAGTCAATATATTGCCGATCTGACGGAACGCACCCATGTCTTGGCACGTGCATTTGGTAAAGAGAAAATTGCTACTGAAAAGCTCGGTAAAATCGCAACGCTGCAGCAACAGCTTAAAAAGCAAACTGAAGGCAAAACTGCACTGATGCTGTTTGCGGTTGGTGAAAACTTTATGCCACATGCAGGAAATGACCGTTTTGGCTTTGTCTATGAATTAGCGGGTTTTAAACCGGTATTGGATCCCTCTGAACAGTCAGATGCACCCCGTCCAGAAGCCGGCTCTCCAGAAGCATTGAAAGCAGCGGAGAAAAATGTTCAGCGTATTACAGCAGCCGTTGAGAAGAATCCGGATTACATCATCGTCCTGGATCGTGGTGCAGTGAATACCCAGAAATACACCGCTCAGGATAATATTCAGAAACACCCTGCCCTAAAAAATGCTAAAGCCTTGGCAGAGAAAAAAGTGATCTATGTGAGTGCTGATGCCTGGTACATCACTGGTGCAGGTTTGGACAATACCGCTTTCATGCTGGAAGAACTCATTAAAGGCACAGCGAATTAATTTTTAACCCATTACTAAAAAGGAAGCTTCAAGCTTCCTTTTTATTTGAAACATCTAGTAATAAATTAAGACCCAAGACTGGAATTTAATGCCAACTCAGGAAGCAACTTAGCAGCGATAATGTATACATCTGTATATTAATTGCTGTAAATCGCGAGATATTTTGCATGTCCACTTCCCTAGACGGTCTTCAATTTCCCATTTCTGCTTCACAACAAAAACCAAGCACATCGAAAATCGGCCGTAATATTATTTCTGAAGCCTTAGGCGCAGTCGATCCTGTACATGCTACCGCAGCACAGCAGGAAAAAAACTGGCGTAAGCAGTATCCAGTACACTTTAAACATCTGGTTGAGGATGGATTACGCTCCGCAGGTGCAGCACTGAGTATTGCCAAGCAAGGTCTGGAAACTGCACATGCCAGTTTTGAGTTTTATCGTGATGGCCAGAAGCATCTACTGAAAGATGTGATGTCCTTACCTGCGCAGAACCTGAATACTTTCCAGCTGAAAGGTCAGTCTGAAAAAGCCCCAGAATGGTATGTGCCCTATCATGGCAAAAAACTGCAAGGACAAGAACTACTAGATCAGATTCAATCTTGGGAAGATCGTGGTATCGTCGAACCGAGTCATGCCAATGCCCTGCGTGAATGTATTGCCCATCCGGAATGGTTTGACCTGTCGGATCGTACTATGGTGCTCTTCGGTGCTGCCTCTGAAGCAGGCCCACTGACCTGGTTATCCAAATGGAAAGCTAATATTGTCGCGATTGATCTGCCGAATACCCGTGTGTGGGACAAAATTCTGGATACAGTGAGTCAAGGCAACGCCACTTTATATGCACCATCAGTTGAAGAGCTGCCAGCTGATACTTCACTGGACATTTTAAAAGAAAAACTGGGGGCTAACCTACTCACCCAGATTCCAGAAATTGCACAATGGCTGATTCAGTTTGAACAAGATCTAGATCTCGCGGCAATTGCTTATCTGGACGGTGAAAAGCACGTACGTGTTTCTATGGCAATGGATGCCATTATGAAATATGTCAGCGAGCAGAAAGCCAATACCAGCCTGATGTATATGTGCACGCCAACGGATGTTTATGCCGTACCTGAAGAAGTGGTGCAGGCTTCACAAAGCAAATATCAGCAATTATCTAAGCTAGAAAGCACTTTAACTAAAGGGATTTCACTGATTTCACGCAAGCATTTTTTCCAGAAAAATAAGCAGGATCTGTTTAAGGTTGGCGATAAGTCTTATGGTGTTTGTGACTGTCTGGTCGTTGAGCAAGGTCCGAACTATGCACTGGCTAAACGCATTCAGCAATGGCGTGCAACATTGGCTCGTGCCAACGGGCAGCAAGTGAGCATCAATATCGCTCCTTCTACCACAACTTACTCTGTGACCAAAAATCCACTGCTGAAAGCTGCGTTTAACGGTGCCAGCCTGTTTGATGTAGAAGCTTTCGCACCTGAAACCACCAATGCGATTATGGCGGCATTGTGGATTCACGACCTACGTAATCCTGAATCTGTGGCCAATCCTGATATACAACTCAACCATCCCCTTGAGTTGATGATGTCAGGCGCAAATCATGGCGGTTTATGGCGTGTGGCTTATCTGGCACGTACTGCTCTGCCTTTTGCTGCGCTGTATGGTTTTGCAACGGATAAATTACCAAAGGGATTATTGGGTAAGAAGTTGAAGAAGTAATTCTTCTTAAATAGATAGATCTCTCTCCAGAGCAAGTTTTAAGGTAATACTCAAATATGGGTTAGTGAAAAAGTATTTTTACTTTACCCTCACCCCCTTGCGTAGCAATGTTACTCATCCCATAGGGAGAGGGTGTTTTCTTTGTGAAATTAATACTTCTTTTGGATCTTCAAGAAGATTCCCTCTCCTGAGCAAGCTTTAAAGCATTGCTTTAAAAGTACAGCGCAAGTGAGGGTTAGAGAGAGGTTTCAATAATTCCCCCTTGCGCAGTGGCGCTACTCGTCCCATAGGGAGAGGGATTATCATGTGATTTATCTATAACTTCCAAATGGAAATTCCCTCTCCTGAGCAAGCTTTAAAGCACTGCTTTTAAAGCGCAGCGCAAGTGAGGGTTAGGGAGGGGTCATCTTTTATTTAAATCCCTCATCTCTTGCAGAAGAGGAGTACTCCTATCTTCCACAAGGAAATATAAAAATCACCCATAAAAAAACGCTGCCTAAGCAGCGTTTATTACATCGAATCTTCTTAGAAAACTTTCAGAAGAATCCAGTACAAACCACCTGATAAACAGATCGTTGCTGGCAGTGTAAATACCCAGGCAGACAGAATTGATTTGACCATTTTAAAGTTTAGGCCCGACTTGTTCGCCACCATGGTACCTGCAACTGCAGAGTTCAGGACATGAGTGGTAGATACTGGCATACCAAAGCCATCAGCAGCCGCAATCGTAGACATGGCTACCAGTTCGGCAGACATCCCCTGACCATAAGTCATGTGCTCTTTACCGATCCGCTCACCGACAGTTACGACAATTCGTTTCCAACCCACCATGGTACCTAAACCCAATGCCAAGGCTGTTGCCACTTTCACCCAGGTCGGAATGTATTGCAGGAATGAATCCAAGTTGTCTCGATACTCATCAACGGTTTTTTCCTGAGCCTCGCTCATTGCCGGTAAAGCTTCTGCTTTGTCCAGACGTTTAAATGCTGTGGTGCTCAGGTACATGTCGTTACGGAATTCTGAAACTTGTGTTTCTGGGACATCTTTAATATTGCTGTAGCTACCGACTTTATCACCCAAATGATCTGTCAGGCTTGCCAGTGCAGGAACAACCTCAGCATTCAATTCTTTGGTTTGAATGTAGGTCGTGATGATGGCACGTGCTTTTTCGTCCGGAATATCTTCATGCTGCGGATAAATCGCATCAGCCGTTTGCGCAGACAACTGACCAAAAGACTGGATATGTGCTGCATCCAGATTTTTGTTTAATGAATATGCCAAAGGTACACAACCGATCAGGATCAGCATGATCAGACCCATACCTTTTTGACCGTCATTTGAACCATGCGCGAAGCTCACACCTGTACAGGTAAAGATCAGAATGGCACGAATCAGCGGTGGTGGTGGCTTATTGCCTTCAGGTGGCTTAAACAGTTCAAGTTGCTTTCTGAAGATCTTTTTCACCAGCAGGAATAGCACTCCAGCAAAAGCAAAACCGATCAAAGGTGAAAACAGCAATGCTTTACCAACTTTCAGCACCTGTTCCATATCCACACCAGAAGCACCACCACCTGAATTCAACAGGTAGTTCATGATACCTACCCCCAGAATCGAACCGATCAGGGTATGTGAACTGGAAGCGGGAATGCCAAGGAACCAGGTACCCAAATTCCAGAGAATCGCGGCAATCAGCATGGCAAAAACCATAGCGAAACCGGCACCTGTGCCGACATTCATAATCAGCTCGACAGGCAATAATGCAATGATCCCATATGCAACAGCACCACTGGCCACCATTACCCCAAGGAAATTACAAAAACCTGCCCACATGACTGCAACCGGTGCAGACAATGCATTGGTATAAATCACGGTCGCAACCGCATTGGCCGTGTCGTGGAAACCGTTGACGAATTCGAAGCCCAGCGCAATGAATAACGCCGTGCCTAAAAGAAGCATTGAATACAGACCGATCGGTGGGACATGAGCTAAATCTGAAGTCAATTGGAAGCCGATATAGATCAGCGTGGAGATAATTAGAGTCAGAAACACCGGCATAAAAAATTTCGGTGTGGGCACATGAACATTGGCCGGCTTATCAGAAGGCGACTGTTGTGCTGAACCTAAGGGAGTTTGATTAGAATTCATGCAAGCAGGAATAGAGGATTCAAGAATCCCCATATTGTTCAGTTAAATTGTGACAATTATATGACAAAGTGCTGTCATATAAACCAGTTTTTTAGACTTTCTCGTTGCCGTTTATCCTGTAACCACATGCTCTAAATTTTAAAAATATACAAATATAATCAATTATTTATTAAAAATAAAACGCTTGAATCGCCCAGCTTTATTCATGTTTTGCAATATATCTGATCATTCCTACCCGGCTGTCATATTTGCGAGCCTGTCATATTTGGCTAAAGATTAGCTTTGTAATATGACACTCTGATGAAAGCTGCTTACATTTTATTTTCCAGTCGTACCCTTTTATCAAAAACTTTAATTTCCAGATTTCCATCTGTTTTCAGCTTCCTATACCAACTTAAGTTTCTTTATCAAATTTTCATATCAAGCATATCCAGCATTCTGTATAAGCACTACAGAAAACTGCGCACTAATCTGTTAAGATTATTGCCGTTTTTGATGCTTACTGAGAAAGTTTGAATGTCCACACTTGCCACCCTAAAAGAACTTCTTGCCAAGAGAATTTTAATTATCGATGGTGCGATGGGTACCATGATCCAACGCCATAAATTGGAAGAAGCCGATTATCGTGGTGAGCGTTTTGCTGATTGGGCATACGACCTTAAAGGCAATAACGACTTACTTGTGCTGACTCAGCCACAGATTATTCAAGGCATTCACGAAGCGTATCTTGAAGCCGGTGCCGATATTATTGAAACCAATACCTTTAACGGCACCCGTGTTTCAATGTCTGACTATCACATGGAAGATCTGGTTCCTGAGATCAACCGTGAAGCGGCGCGTCTTGCCAAAGAAGCCTGTGCAAAATACTCAACGCCTGAAAAACCACGTTTTGTGGCAGGTGTGATTGGGCCGACATCACGTACTACGTCGATTTCACCAAATGTAAATGACCCTGCTTTCCGTAATATCACTTTTGACGAATTGAAAGTGAATTACATCGAATCAACCAAGGCCTTGATTGAAGGTGGTGTTGATATCATCCTGATCGAAACCGTATTCGATACTTTAAACGCCAAAGCTGCCATCTTTGCAGTGAAAGAAGTGTTTAAAGAACTGGGCACTGAATTGCCAATCATGATCTCAGGTACGATTACTGATGCGTCTGGCCGTACCTTGACTGGTCAAACTGCGGAAGCGTTCTGGAACTCAATGCGTCATGCAGAACCGATCTCGATTGGTTTCAACTGTGCACTGGGTGCAGATGCCATGCGTCCACACGTAAAAACTGTGTCTGATGTGGCGGATACTTTTGTGTCTGCGCATCCTAATGCCGGCTTGCCAAATGCCTTCGGTGGTTATGATGAAACTCCAGAAGAAACTGCAGCTTTCATTAAAGAATTTGCTGAAAGTGGTCTAATCAACATCACCGGTGGTTGTTGTGGTACCACTCCCGATCACATCCGCGCGATTGCTCAAGCAGTTGAGGGTATTGCTCCGCGTCAGGTCCCTGAAATTGAACCAGCATGTCGCCTCAGTGGTTTAGAGCCATTTAACATCACCAAAGATTCATTGTTCGTGAACGTCGGTGAACGTACCAACGTCACCGGTTCGAAAAAATTCCTGCGTCTGATCAAAGAAGAAAACTTCGCTGAAGCACTAGATGTTGCCCGTCAACAGGTTGAAGCCGGTGCACAGATCATCGACATCAACATGGATGAAGGCATGCTCGATTCAGAAGGCGCGATGGTGCACTTCCTGAATCTGGTGGCATCTGAACCTGATATTTCACGCGTGCCAATCATGATTGACTCATCAAAATGGGAAATCATTGAAGCTGGTCTGAAGTGCGTGCAAGGTAAAGCGGTTGTTAACTCGATCTCCCTCAAAGAAGGTTATGACGAGTTTGTAGAACGCGCCCGCCTCTGCCGTCAGTACGGTGCAGCGGTGATCGTCATGGCATTCGATGAGAATGGTCAGGCCGATACTGCTGAACGTAAAAAACAAATTTGTAAGCGTTCTTATGACGTGTTGGTGAATGAAGTTGGCTTCCCGTCTGAAGATATTATCTTTGACCCGAACGTGTTCGCGGTGGCAACCGGTATCGAAGAACATAACAACTATGCTGTTGATTTCATCGAAGCGACTGGCTGGATCAAACAGAACCTGCCAAATGCGATGATCTCTGGTGGTATCTCAAACGTATCGTTCTCATTCCGTGGTAATGAGCCGGTACGTGAAGCGATCCATGCGGTATTCCTGTACTACGGTATCCAGCAAGGTCTGACCATGGGGATCGTGAATGCTGGTCAGCTGGCAATTTACGATGACATCGACAAAGACCTGAAAGATGCGGTTGAAGATGTGATCCTGAACCGTAACCAGGGTGAAAGCGGAAATGAAGCAACTGAAAAATTGCTTGAAATTGCCGAGAAATACCGTGGTCAAGGTGGCGCGCAAAAAGCTGAAGAAAACCTTGAATGGCGTAATGAACCAGTTGAAAAGCGTCTTGAATATGCACTGGTCAAAGGTATCACCACTTACATCGACCAGGATACTGAAGAAGCTCGCCTGAAAGCCGTTCGTCCACTTGACGTGATCGAAGGCCCATTAATGGCCGGTATGAACGTGGTCGGTGACCTGTTCGGTGCCGGTAAAATGTTCCTGCCACAGGTAGTGAAATCTGCACGTGTGATGAAACAGGCCGTGGCTTGGTTGAACCCGTACATCGAAGCAGAAAAAACTCAAGGCGAAGCCAAAGGTAAAATCCTGATGGCGACCGTAAAAGGTGACGTGCATGACATCGGTAAGAACATCGTCGGCGTTGTTCTTGGCTGTAACGGTTATGACGTGGTCGACCTTGGTGTCATGGTGCCATGTGAAAAGATTCTGCAAACTGCGATTGATGAGAAAGTTGACATCATCGGTTTGTCTGGTCTGATCACCCCTTCTCTAGATGAAATGGTCTTCGTTGCTAAAGAAATGCAGCGTAAAGGTTTTAACATTCCATTGATGATTGGTGGTGCGACGACTTCTAAAGCGCATACTGCTGTGAAGATTGCCCCTCAATACCAGAATGATGGCGTGTATTACACAGCTGATGCGTCTCGTGCCGTCGGTGTAGCGACTCAATTGCTTTCTGCCGAGATGAAGCCAAAACTGGCAGCAGACTATGCAGCGGATTATGAAAAGATTCGTATCCGTCTTGCCAACAAGCAGCCGAAAGCAGCGAAACTGTCTTATGCTGAATCGGTTGAAAATGGTTTTAAAATCGACTTCGATAAGAATGCACCATTTAAACCAAACTTCATCGGTTCACAAACTTTCACCAACTATCCTTTAGAAACCTTGGTGGAATACTTTGACTGGACACCGTTCTTTATTTCTTGGAGTCTTGCGGGCAAATTCCCGAAAATCCTTGAAGATGAAGTCGTGGGTGAAGCCGCACGTGACCTGTATGCACAAGCACAGGCGATGTTGAAAGACATCATTGAAAATAAACGTTTCGATGCGCGTGCAACTTTCAGTATCTACCCTGCGAATCGTACCGGTTCAGATACGGTTGCGGTGACTGATGAAGCTGGCAATATCACACATACATTCGAGCACTTGCGTCAGCAGTCTGACAAAGTAACCGGTAAGGCTAACTACTCATTGGCTGACTTTATTGCGCCTAAAGATGTGGCTCAGGATTATCTGGGTGGCTTTACCGTTTCGATCTTCGGTGCGGAAGAATTGTCTCAGGAATATAAAGCCAAAGGTGATGACTATAATGCGATTATGGTTCAAGCCTTGGGTGACCGTTTTGCGGAAGCCTTTGCAGAGCATCTGCACCAGCGGATCCGTAAAGAGTTCTGGGGCTATCAGGCTGACGAAACTCTGGACAATGATGAATTGATCAAAGAGAAGTATGTCGGCATCCGTCCTGCGCCGGGCTACCCAGCTTGTCCTGAACATTCTGAAAAAGCGCCATTGTTTGACTGGTTAGGTACGACTGAGAAGATGGGTACTTACCTGACTTCTAGCTTTGCAATGTGGCCACCTTCATCAGTGAGTGGTTTCTATTATGCAAACCCTCAAACTGAATACTTTAACGTGGGTAAAATCTCTGGCGATCAGCTGGAAGATTATGCGAAGCGTAAAGGCTGGACACTGGATGAAGCGAAACGCTGGTTAGCGCCAAATCTGGATGATTCAGTGGTTTAAGATTCCTCTAATTTAGATAAGAAAAAATCCCCTCACTTGAGGGGATTTTTTTAGATAGAAATTTAATAAATGAAGAATTATTATTTTTTTCTTTAAAAAACAATTACAAACTGATTAAATAATGTACTTTTTAAAAATATAACGGGGAAAATAATGAATATACCTAAGATCAAAAAGTTAATAATTAAAAACTTTGGTTGTATTGGTAGTACACCTGTATCAATAGATATAGATAAAGTTGTTATTTTAGTTGGTGCTAATAATGCAGGCAAAAGTACAATTTTAAAAGCAATTGAAGTAGTAACTGATTGCTTAGAACTAGAAGAATGTGATTTTCATAATAACCAGATTGATCCCCAAAATTTCCCTGAAATTGAAGTACATTCTATAGCTACTAATGAAACGAAACCGGGTGATGAATGGTGTGAACAAATTAGTGATCAGACATATTTAATTAAAGAAAAGTGGACTTGGACAGGAACAAAAAAAGCACCAGAAAGAATAGGATATAATGTTTTTCAGGGAAGATTCGCTATCTCAAGTGATAAAGAAAAAATGCCATGGGGAATAAATAATGTTGCAAAGTCAAAACGACCAAAGCCCCATAGAGTTAGTACATTTGATGAGCCGGAAATTCAAGCGAAAGCGATTAAATCTCTTCTAAAAAGTTTACTTGATACCGCAATAAAATCCTATAAATCTAATCCTGATGATGAAAAAACAGATTATGAAAAAATTATAAATCTTATCGATATTTTAAAAATTTCAACAAAAACACAGCAACAAGAAAATATAGTAACTTTAGAAGTTGAGGCTAATAGTATTATTAGTAAAATTTTCCCTAATCATGAATTAAAAATTACATCACCAAATTCTAATTTAGAATATTCCATAGAAATGTTGGGAGATGAATTTGATGTTCAAATGGGAGCAATTCATGGTGAAAAATTCCCCTTAGAAAAACAAGGAAGTGGTAGTCGAAGAACAGCTTTATGGACAATCCTTAAACTTCTAGCAGATAAAGGAATAAAAGCTAAAAAAGGAACTAAATCTCAACATGAAAATTTAGGTTCAAATAGTTCTCATATACTTCTACTAGACGAACCTGAAGTTAGCTTACATCCTCTAGCAATCGCAAATGCTCGTGATGTACTTTATTCATTACCTGACAGTCAAAACTGGCAAATCATGATTGCTACTCATTCCCCAAACTTTATTGATTTAACTAAAGATAATACGACTATTATAAGAGTCGAAAAAAATATAGAAAATAGTATTGAAACTACAACTCTCTTTTCTCCTGAGCAAACTAAATTAGATGAAAATGATAAAGAAAATTTAAAGTTAATGAACTTATTTGATTCTCATATTTCTCACGCATTTTTTGGAGGTAAAATTTTAATTGTAGAAGGAGACACAGAGTATTCAGCATTTAATTATATTCGTCAGCGTGAAACTGAAATTGGAAATCAGAATTATCATAATTTAAATATCATCAGAGCACGAGGTAAAGTAACTGTTGCTTCAATGATGAAAGTTTTAAATCATTTCAAAAATAAATATTATGTTTTACATGATTCAGATACTCCAAAGTGTCAAAGTCGTAAACTTAATAAACAGCTTTCATGTGCAAAAAATAAAGTCTATGACATTGTGGAAATTAATAACCCTGCTTGGACTAATAACAGCAAAATTCAGGATCAGATGGGAGAAAATTGTAAGGTAATATCCTCTTTAATAAATTTTGAACATGCATATTTTTCAGAAACTATTAGTTCTAATAAGCCTGAAAACAGCATTAATAAAATTAAATCTGATCCTCAAAAATATATCCTGATCAAACAACTATTGGATTCCATTTTAGACTTAGAGGATGCTGAGCTTCCTGATGGTGCTTTGGAATGGTCTGATATTTCAGAACTCGAACAGAGCATACCCAATATACAGTTTGAAGAAGAATCCGAACCTGCTTAATATCTAAATTTGCCTAATTCCCTCTTTTATAAAGAGGGATTAAAAAACACTCTTTCTCTAATCCTTCATCTATTAATCGCCCATTTTTACACTTTTAAGTCTGCAAAATTCATCACTTTCATGAATAATAGACCAATAAATTTATCTCCCAAATCAATGACTCTTGGTGTTCCAATGAAGAAACTCATGAACGGTGCTGAAAACATCGTTGTCGAAATGTGCAAAGGCTTTGTGCTGGCACATCCAGAACTGGCATTTAATGAATCTTATAAAATCATTTCTCGTAAAGAAAAACACCAAAATGTCGCTTTGATCAGTGGAGGTGGTAGTGGTCATGAACCAGCGCATGCCGGCTTTGTTGGTAAAGGCATGCTAGATGCTGCCGTATGTGGAGACGTATTTGCATCACCTTCACAAATTCAGGTTTATAAAGCCTTGCAGCAAGTGGCGACTGACAAAGGCGTCCTAATGATCATTAAAAACTATTCTGGCGATATGATGAATTTCCAGAATGGCGCTACATTAGCAACTGAAGATGGCATCAAAGTCGATTACGTCAAAGTCGCTGATGACATCGCAGTAAAAGACAGCCTATATACAGTTGGTCGTCGTGGTGTTGCCGGTACGATCTTCGTGCATAAGATTGCCGGTGCTGCTGCTTCTAAAGGTTATGAACTGGCACGTGTTAAAGAACTGGCACAAAAAGCTGCGGATAATGTGATTAGCTTTGGTTTTGCCTTTACCTCTTGTACCGTTCCAGCCAAAGGCACACCAACGTTCACTTTAACTGAAGATGAAATGGAATACGGCGTCGGTATCCACGGTGAACCGGGGATCCGTCGTGAAAAGATTCTGTCTTCTAAAGAACTGGCGCAGCGCATTGTCGATGACCTGTTCCTGGATCGTCCGAACCTGACTGAAGTTGCAGTACTAGTTAATGGTTTTGGCACAACGCCACTGCAAGAATTGTATGTGTTTAATAATGATGTATGTGAACATCTGGCCAGCAAAGGTATCAAAATCTACCGTACCTTTGTCGGCAACTACATGACCAGTATCGACATGGCAGGTGCATCGGTTTCTTTGTTGGCAGTGGATGATGAACTAAAGACCTATCTGGATGCAGAAGCCAATACTCCTGCATTTAAAATAGATGGTTCAACTGCACTGCCATTTGAGTTTGCGGCCAAAGACGAAGCTGCTGTACGCACAGTAAATACAGATGTTGAAACGCATCCTGAACATGCTGTGATTGCCAATGAACAATTCACCATTGAAAACATGCGCTATGTGGTCGATGTGATGAGTGCCTGCATCATTAAAAATGAAGTACCTTTCTGTGAGTTAGATGCTCATGCTGGTGATGGCGACTTCGGAATGAGTGTGGCCAAAGGTTTTAAACAACTTAAACGCCAATGGCATGAACTGGTTCAAGCTGAACAGATGGATGATTTTCTGCTGAACTGTTCAATGATCATCATGGAACATTGTGGCGGTGCATCAGGTCCAATCTGGGGTTCAGCTTTCCGTGCTGCAAGTAAAGCCATTAAAGGTAAAACCACATTAACCGTGGCGAATTTTGCCGAAATGCTGCAAGCAGCGGTAAAAGGTATTCAAACGACTGGTGAACGTTCATTTGGCCGTGGTGCCGTTGTAGGTGACAAAACCCTGATTGATGCTTTGGTGCCGTGCGCAGATTCGTGGTCTGCCAATATCGACAAGACCTTCAAAGAGAACTTTGTTCTAGGCGCTCAAGCAGCAGTTCAAGGTGCGGAATCCACTAAAGATATCGTCGCACGTATGGGTCGTGCCGGGACTGTAGGTGATCGAAGTCTGGGATATCCAGATGCTGGTGCGCATGGTTTAGGTGTGATCTTTACTGATATTGCTGAGCATATTAAGTAATTTTTTGACTTATCCCTCACCCCATCCCTCTCCCACAGGGAGAGGGTGTCTCATTTAATTAAATAGAGGGTTAGATTTCACAGTGAAATTCCCTCGCCTTTTAGGAGATGAGATACCGTCTTGGTAGTCAATCAGGTTTTGAGATTATTCGACCACTAAATAATCTCTTTGATAGGCAGTCTGATGTTTTAAAACGCCATAACACAGATGTATAAGCTTGCGCATTGCAGCACCTAAAGCACACATTTTATTTTTACCCTGGCTTAATAATCGTTGATATAAAGCTTCAATGTGTGG
>NZ_VPDM01000031.1:0-32882 GCF_013417645.1 Acinetobacter sp. YH12236 | reverse complement strand
AATGGAAAAATCTAAAAGGTATGTTTTACCGAAAAAAAGAAGTAGAAACTACCCACGAGTTGTGAAAGGGAAACCACAGAAATACCCAAAAAAATGCCAGTCAATCTCTTAACTGACTGGCATTACCTTAAAAGGCGCTTTTTCGTTTCGATTTATTCCGATGGATCAGGTATCAATATCGGCATTCAAGGCATTTTCTTCAATGAAGGCACGACGTGGTTCCACATCATCCCCCATCAGACAAGAGAACATACGGTCTGCTTCAATCGCATCCTGTACCGTCACTTGTAGCATGTTACGGTTTTCTGGATCCATCGTGGTTTCCCACAGCTGGTCTGCGTTCATCTCACCCAGACCTTTATAACGCTGGATCATCATGCCGCGGCGAGAGTCTTGCAGAATGTGCTGCCAAACCTGATGGAAACTGCTGACCTGAATCTTGCGCTCACCTTTCTGTAAATAAGCACCCTCTTCAAGCAGCGTGAACCAGCTTTTCGAATTTTTCAGTAAACGTGCATATTCACTTGAGCTGAGCAGGCTAGCATCTAGCAGATAGTGATGCGGCAGGTTATGCACATAAATCGTAATCCTTGGCAACCAGCTTTCTACCATCTGACCATCAACATCTTTTTCAAAACGTTCCAGGCTCAGTTCAGGACGTAAACTTGGCTGGATTTTTTCAATCGCAGCACGCAGGTCTTCACCCCAGGTTTCCACATAAGCTTTATCTTCCAGCTGATCCAGCTTGAATGCTTCCAGTGAAATCAACGCATCCAGCAAGCTTGCAGGATAACGTACAGTTAAACGTGCCAAACTCTTTTGTGAAGTTTGATAATCAGTAATCACATTGGCCAGAGCTTCCCCACGAATCGCAGGGGCATCAGCACTGATATGCAGTTCCAGCTCATCAATCGCATTCGAAATCAGGTAAGTTTCCAGTGCATCATTGTCCTTGATGTACTGTTCCTGTTTGCCTTTTTTCAGCTTGTACAATGGTGGCTGCGCAATATAGATATGACCACGTTCCACCAGTTCCGGCATTTGACGGAAGAAGAAAGTCAGCAACAACGTACGAATGTGTGAACCATCCACGTCAGCATCGGTCATGATGATGATTTTGTGATAACGCAGCTTGTCCGGGTTATATTCTTCACGACCAATCCCACAGCCGAGTGCCGTAATCAGCGTGCCCACTTCTGCAGAAGAAATCATACGGTCAAAGCGGGCACGTTCCACGTTCAGGATCTTACCTTTTAGCGGCAGAATTGCCTGCATCTTACGGTTACGGCCCTGTTTTGCAGAACCGCCCGCAGAGTCACCTTCGACTAGGTACAGTTCAGATAAAGCTGGATCTTTCTCTTGGCAATCCGCCAGTTTACCTGGAAGACCGGCGATATCCAGCGCGCTCTTACGACGGGTCATTTCACGGGCTTTACGCGCCGCATCACGGGCACGCGCTGCATCAATGATCTTGCCTGCAATTGATTTAGCCGCCTGTGGATTCTCTAACAGATATTCAGAGAAGGCCTTGTTCATGGCCTGCTCAACGGCAGATTTCACTTCACTCGATACCAGTTTTTCTTTGGTTTGTGAAGAGAATTTCGGATCCGGCACTTTTACTGACACAATCGCAGTCAAACCTTCACGCGCATCATCACCTGAAACCACAACTTTTTCTTTTTTCAGGATATTTTCACTGTCCATGTAGTTATTTAAACCACGGGTCAGTGCTGCACGGAAACCGGCTAAGTGAGTACCACCATCCTTTTGCGGGATGTTGTTGGTAAAGCAGCGTACATTTTCCTGATAAGAATCATTCCATTGCAGTGCAACTTCTACACCAATGCCATTTTCCGCCTGAGTGGTGAAATGGAAAATGTCATTCAGGTGGGTTTTACCTTGGTTAATGTACTTAACAAACTCAGCCAAACCGCCTTCATAGTCAAAAATGTATTCGGCATTGATACGTTCGTCACGCAGTACGATTCGTACACCTGCATTCAGGAAGGACAGTTCACGTAAACGACGTGCCAGAATATCGACATTAAAAATGGTCTGACTAAAGGTTTCAGCACTTGGCCAGAAACGCACGCGAGTACCGGTCTTATCGGTCTCACCTACTACTTTTAACGGGAATTGTGGGTCACCATGACGGTATTCCTGTTCATGGATTTTACCGGCACGATGAATAGTTAATTCCAGTTTTTCTGACAACGCATTTACTACGGATACACCTACACCGTGCAGACCGCCAGAAACTTTATAGCTGTTATCATCAAACTTACCGCCAGCATGCAGAATGGTTAGAATCACTTCTGCAGCAGACACGCCTTCTTCAGGGTGAATGTCGGTCGGAATACCACGGCCATTGTCTGATACTGAAACTGATTCATCTTCATGAATAGTCACTAAAATTTCATCACAGTGACCTGCCAGCGCCTCATCAATCGAGTTATCTACGACCTCGAAGACCATGTGGTGTAAGCCGGTACCATCGTCTGTATCACCAATGTACATGCCTGGACGCTTACGTACTGCGTCTAAACCACGTAATACCTTGATGCTAGAGGAATCATAAGCTTTTTCAGTGGTTTGTTCTGTTTGAGAAGCAGCTTGATCTTCTGAACTCATGGTTTCTCCCTAGTGAAATATAGGTTTATCCAAAGATAGGTAAAAATTTAAAAACTATTGCACAACAACTTGAACTGTACCGTTTTCAACATTGAATAACTGATATGAGATAGACAGATCATGTAGGTGCTTTTGTACTGATTCATGGTCTAAAGTGGTAATAAAAACTTGACTACCAAGCTGGCTCAATCGCTCAATTAAACGTTGTTGTGCGGTTAAATCTAATTCTGCTGTCACATCATCTAATAATACCACAGTTTCCTTATTACAAGAATGCAGCATTGCGATTTGCGACAGTTTAAGTGCCATCATTAAAAGCTTTTTTTGTCCTCGGGACAGGATTACATCAGCATCCCCCAAAGGGGTCTTGAGACGCAAATCTGCGCGATGTGGACCATATTCGGTATAGCGTCGTTCTACATCTTTGTCATGGTGATTGGTCAGGTCATTCAGCAGGCCGTTTTCGCTGTGAAAGCCGGGACTGTATTCCAGAGAAATCTCCAGATCAGGCAGTAGATGCTTGAGATCATCCTCAAAAAATGGCTTCCACTGTTCCACGATGCCGACACGCTGGGAATGTAAAATTTCGCCATATTCACTCAGCATCTGGTTCCACGGTTCCAGATCTGACAGGCTTAGAAAACGCTTGGATTTAAGCAGACTGTTCCGCTGTTTTAGGGCCCGTGAATAATATTGCCAGGCATGATAAAACTCTGGTTCCACGTGGAACATTAACCAGTCCAATAACTGACGACGTGGTTTGGCACCATGATCGATAATATCGGTACTTTGTGGATCAAGCAGTTGTAAGGGCAACATCTTGGCAAGCTGACCTTGAGTTGCAATCGCATCGCCATTCACCTTAATCAGCTGTTCCCCACTGGCCATTTTTTGCATGCCGACTTTTTCAGTTTCCGATTGGGCGAACACAATCGCATCCGAGGCGCCATGCTGAATGTAATTTTTCGGGATATGGGTACGAAAGGAACGTCCTGTGGCCAGTAAATGAATAGCTTCCAGTACTGAAGTCTTACCCGAACCATTCTGGCCATAAAAAACATTAAACGGTTGCAATCCCTGGAGTGCAACCGTTTTTAAGTTTCGTACACGTTCAATATGAAGACGCGTAATATGCATAGCGTTGGCTTAGCTCAGCTGTCGCTTAAACACGCATTGGCATCACGACATAGGTCTGATCGGTATGAGATGGATCCTGAACCAGTACAGACTGATTCGCTTCAGTCATGGTCATCGATACATCTTCACCGTCCAGCACACCCAGCACTTCAATCAGGTATTGCGCATTGAATGACATTTCCAGCGGTGCATCTGCATACTGGATCGCCAGATCTTCAATCGCCTCATCCTGTTCCGGGTTATTGGCACGAAGTTGTAATGAACCGGCATTAAAGTTCAGGAATACGCCACGCAGTTTTTCATTACTTAGAATAGCCACACGTTGTAAAGATTGCTTGAACACGTCATGCGCAATAATTACATTCTTGTCGCCACCACGTGGAATCACACGGCGGTAGTCCGGGAATTTACCGTCAATCAGTTTCGTAGTGAAACGAACTGTGATATCGGTCTGTTCTTTATCACGGCTGGCCATGCGAATGGTCACATTCAATAATTCACGACCAATCAGCAGAGAAAGCTGCTCATCTTCAACGCTTAATAAACGTTGCAATTCAGCGACTGCCTTACGTGGAACAATGGCTTGAATCGGTTGAGTTGCTGTCGATTGTGCTGCTGTTTCACACAGTGCCAAGCGGTGACCATCTGTCGTTACCGCACGAAGCTGATTGGCGTCAATTTCAAGTAAAGTACCGGTCAGGTAGAAACGCACATCCTGCACTGCCATTGCGAAAGCCGTTTTTTCAAACAGACGCTTTAATTCGCGCTGAGTCACAGTCACTTGCGTGCCTTGAGTATTTTCAGTATTCAGTAATGGATAGTCATCCGCAGGCAAAGTACCGAGCACAAAACGACTATTTCCAGATTTCAGGATACAACGCTGGTCATCGGTAATTTGCAGGTCGATCAGGGCTGCTGATGGCAAAGATTTACAGATATCAATCAGCTTACGTGCTGGAACAGTGGTTTCACCGGCTTGCAGGCATGCACCTTCAGCCAACTGTGTGCTGGCAACCAGTTCCACTTCCAGATCCGAACCGGTGACGGTCAAAGCTTCAGCAGTCACCTGGATTTTCAGGTTTGAAAGAATATTTAAGGTATGGCGACGTTCAACCGCTCCTACGACATGTGAGAGAACATTCAGTAAGCTTTCTTTCGCGATTTTTAAACGCACGGTACATTCCTCTAAAGCTGAAGATTAATAAGATAAAAGTTGAATTTTTAGCAGTTAACTATGCGGCAAAACAGGCCGCATAGCAAGAACAGAATTTGAGCGTTTTAGGTCAACTCTGCAACAGGCGTTGCAGGTTTTTATAGTCCTCATTGAAGATCGGATCTTCTTCACGCAAGCTTTGCACTTTTTCGCAGGCATGCATGACTGTACTGTGATCTCGACCACCAAAAGCCATACCAATTTCCGGGAAACTGTCTCCAGTCAGTTCACGTGCCAGACCCATTGCAAGCTGACGTGGACGGGCATAAATACGGGTACGTTTTGGACCTACCAGCTCTTTAAGCGGAATGCGAAAATACTCACTCACTACACGCTGGATATTTTCAGTACTGATGGTACGGGCACGAATTGCGAGGACATCTTTCAAAGACTCACGTACCACATCCAGATCAATCGGCGTTCCTTTAAAACGCGAGATCGCCACCACTTTATTAAGCGCACCTTCAAGTTCACGGACGTTCGCTACCACTTGTTGGGCGATAAATAGCGCACAGTTACGTGGTAAGTCTACACCAGTGTTTTCAGCTTTTTTCAGCAAGATTTCAATACGAGTTTCAATATCGGGTGGTTCCACACCCACAGAAAGTCCCCAGGAAAAACGTGAAACCAGACGTGGATCCAGTTCGGTCAATTCTTTAGGGTAACGATCCGAGGTCAGGATAATTTGCTTCGATTCATCCAATAGCGCGTTAAAGGTATAGAAGAATTCAACCAGACTGGCTTCTTTACCTGCCAGCAAATGAATATCATCGACTAGCAAAAGATCCAATGAACGGCAGTTTTTTTTGAACTCTTCAACCTTGCCCTGTTGTAGGGAACTGACAAAATCCTGCACAAAGCTTTCCGCAGTCATATACATTACGCGGGCATTGGGTTTTGCCTGTAATAATGCATTCCCGACTGCCTGCATCAAGTGGGTTTTACCCAGACCAGTCGGACCATATAAAAATAGCGGGTTATGTTGTGAAGCCCCGAGTTGGGTTAACACCTTACGACAGGTTTCAGCTGCCATCTGGTTAGAACGACCTTCAACAAATAACGAAAACGTAAATAAAGGGTTCAGCTGACGTTTACGGCTATTTTTGCCTGAATCTTCTTTTTCTTTCTTAGGACGCGGTGCTGGCGCAACCACAGGTGCAGATTCCAAAGCCGCTGTTGTCGTCGCTGGCTGTTCACTGGCAGATAAAATTGCACCTGGACGTGAATCCACCAGAATTTCAACTTTACGTACGCGACCTTCAGACAGCTGTTCGGCCAAAATCGAAATCAGTTCCAGATGATGCTCTTGAATGTAGCGCGTCCAATACGGATTAGGTGCATAAAGACGCAGGGTATCGTCCAGCTCTTCTGCAACCAACGGGCGAATCCACATTGTAAAGACATTTCCAGAGAGCTCTTGTCGCAAGCGATTTAAGCAGTCTGTCCAAAGCATGTGAATCCCCTATTCATTCCATTGTTAATCAAAAAGGCTGACCGCGACCAAAGCGGGTCGCCATTCTAACCAAGTTATCCACATCTGTCATGGCAATTTCCACAGATTTTGCGCAAAAAGCAGTCATGGTGGATAAATTTAAATTTAAAAAGCTGGTGTGGATAAGTTTATCCGCAAGCTGTGGATAAAATATAACACAAAGTTATCCACAAAGTATAAAATTAATAAAAACAGTTTTATCCACAAACTAAGTTTTTGTTTATTTAATACAAAATTAGCTTTTCCACAGAAAAAGTCCACCCTAATAGTAATAAATTTAAATTTATAAATTTGAATTTATTTATAAGATTCGATTCTTTTGTGGATAACTGAGAAAAGTTTAAATTTAAATTCAAAACTCATGGGTTAAATTTAGATTTCACACAAGTTGTGGATAACTATGTTGATATAAGTGTTAATAACTTATATTTAATTTTAAAACAAATAGTTATATTGTGGTTAACTTATATATAGGTATTTGAATACAATTTTTTTAATCCCTATTTACAATTTTGATTTCAGTCTTATTTGAAAAGAAAGTGGCTTTTGCATTGACAGCTCAAGCAATGAGCACTAAAATCGCGGACCTTTATAGAAAGATCATTTTTGGAGTTTCAATATGAAACGTACATTCCAACCATCTGAATTAAAGCGTAAACGCGTTCATGGTTTCCGTGCTCGTATGGCTACTAAAGCTGGTCGTCAAGTTCTAGCTCGCCGTCGTGCAAAAGGTCGTCACAGCTTAACTGTTTAATCAGTTAGGCTTTGCCGATTTTGGGTGTTATGACTACACTTTATAGTTTTGGTACAGAGCTTCGTTTACGCTGTGCTGCAGATTATAAAGGAGTCTTTGATGGTGCGCTTTTTAAAGTGCATCAACCCCATTTCCTTTTTCTTGCAAAACATTCCGAACTGCCAAACAGCCGTTTGGGTTTAGTTGTTGCCAAGAAAAAAGTGCGCCGTGCGCACGAACGAAATCGAGTAAAACGACTTGCTCGCGAAAGTTTTCGCCTGCATCAACAGCAACTAGATGATTTGGATATTGTGGTTATGCCTAAAGTAGGTATAGAAGCAGTGCCGAACGCAGAGTTGCATCAGCAATTACAATTTGCCTGGCAGAAACTCAACCGTCTTGCCAAAAAGCATTCCAAAATAGCATCATCCTCCCCACAAAAGTAGAGATGGCCAATGGTACGTTTACTGCATTGGTTAATACGTTTCTATCAGATTGCGATTAGTCCTTTATTGGGACCACGCTGTCGTTATATTCCAACATGTTCTCAATATTCCTTGGAAGCAGTCCATACACATGGAGCTGTACGTGGTGTGTGGCTGGCTACTAAGCGTATTTGCCGTTGTCATCCGTGGGGTGGCTCTGGATATGATCCGGTTCCCCCGAAAGCGATTCGTTTTATTTCATTTCAGCAAATAGATTCTCAAACGCTTCACGTTGCTGTACCCTTTCGTGATCGTTTATTGAACCAAAATCACTCTAACCACTTGGGGTAATACATATGCAACAATGGGCCAGGATTGCAATTCTCGGAGCCATGTTTGTTGTCGCATATTTGCTCATTTTGGCGTGGCAAAAAGATTATGGCAATGCTGAAACCAAACCACAGCAAGAAGCTGCGGTTGTTTCACATGAAGTATCTGCAGATTTGCCAAATGCTCAGACGGCGACGACCGCCTCTGATCTGCCACAAGCAAATATGCCAGCGCAGCAAGCAACGGATGCCACCGCACCTGTAAGTCAGCAGCTTATTTCAGTACAAACTGACCTTTATCATCTTTGGATCAATCCTAAAGGTGGTGATATTGTTCGTGTTGAATTACTCAATCATGACAAGAATAAAGACAGCGATGAACCGTTCGTTATGCTGGAAAGCGATGCGAAACGGACTTATGTCGCCCAGTCGGGTCTGATCGGTCTGAATGGACCGGACAGCAGCCGTAATGGCCGTCCAACCTATGAGTTGGAAAAAACGGTTTATACACTGGCAGATGCCAAAGCCGCTAAAAATAAAGATGGCGAAACTGTCAAAGTACTTTCTGTACCTATGGTCTTTAAAACGGCTGATGGTGTAGAAGTCATTAAAACCTTCAACTTTACTGAAGGTGAATATCCGGTAGTTGTGAATCACAAAGTGGTCAACCGCAGCGGCCAGACCTGGCAAGGTCAGATGTTCGGTCAGATCAAACGTGACAATTCCGAAGATCCTGGTAAATCTGATCAGGGTATCTTCACACTGGGAACGTTCCTGGGCGGCGCTTGGGGTACACCGGATGAAAACTACAACAAGTTAAAATTTGACAACTTTGTTGAAGAAAAACTGAATACCGAAGCCAAAGGTGGCTGGGTTGCAATGGTTCAGCACTACTTCGTGAGTGCCTGGGTGCCAGGTAACCTGAAATTGACTCAAGCCAATGGTGAAGCCTACAGTGCGAAGCTGGAATCACGTAAATCAACTGATAACATGAATATCATTGGTTTTACTTCTCCAACTTTCAATGTGCCTGCAGGCACCGTAGCTGAAATCGATGCGACCTTCTACTCTGGTCCAAAAGTTCAATCGGAGCTGAAAGACCTAGCGACTGGTCTGAACCAGACTGTAGATTATGGCTGGTTATGGCCAATTGCCAAACTGCTGTTTGTTGGTCTTGAGTTCTTCCATGGTCTAGTGGGTAACTGGGGCTGGGCAATCATCCTGTTAACCGTACTGGTGAAACTGATCCTGTGGCCATTGTCGTCGAAGAGCTACCGCTCTATGGCGAAAATGCGTGTGATTGCACCTGAAATGCAACGCATGAAAGAAGAGTTCGGTGAAGACCGTATGCGCTTCTCTCAGGAAATGATGGCACTGTACAAACGTGAGCAGGTGAATCCACTTGCTGGTTGTTTACCACTGTTACTGCAAATGCCAATTTTCCTGGCACTGTACTGGGTACTGATGGAATCTGTAGAACTGCGCCATGCACCATGGATGTTCTGGATCCAAGATTTATCTTCAATGGATCCTTGGTTCATCCTGCCATTGATCATGGGTGCGACCATGTATATTCAGCAGATGCTGAATCCGCAGCCAACTGATCCAATGCAGGCGAAAGTGTTCAAGATTATGCCAGTGATCTTTACAGTATTCTTGCTGTTCTTCCCGGCAGGTCTGGTGTTGTACTGGATTGTGAACAACTTGATCACGATCTTGCAGCAAACACTGATCAACAAGTCTGTTGCCAAAGACCGTGCTAAACGCGATGAGGCAACACCAGTCAACTAAGTTGTACTGATGGGCTGAATAAATCCGCTTAAGATGGTAATCTTGAGCGGATTTTTTTTGCTGTATTTTTAAGTTTTTCTAGGTGAATGTTATGCTCGACCGAACTACGATTGCTGCGATTGCAACTCCCCCAGGACGTGGCGGTGTAGGTGTCATTCGCCTATCGGGTCCCAAGTCTTATGAAATTGCCCAGGCCTTGAGCCAAAAAGATTTGCCCAAAGCCCGTTTTGCCGGGTTCCGTCAGTTCTATGATGCAGCCGGTGAAGTAATGGATGAAGGTCTGGTGATCTGCTTCCCGAATCCGAATTCCTTTACTGGTGAAGATGTAGTAGAACTGCAAGGTCATGGTGGCCCGGTGATTCAGAATGCCCTGTTGGGCCGTTTGCTGGAACTGGGTGCCACTGCAGCCAAAGCCGGTGAATTCTCGATGCGTGCCTTTGAGAATGGCAAGCTGGATCTGGTACAGGCTGAAGCCATTGCCGATCTGATTGATGCGACCTCCCAAGCGGCTGCCCGGTCTGCAGTCCGTTCTCTACAAGGGGCATTCTCGACTAAGGTCAATACGGTATTAGAACAGCTGATTCATTTGCGTTTGCATGTCGAAGCGGCGATTGATTTTCCGGAAGAAGAAATTGACTTCCTGGCGGATGGCAAGATTTTAAATCTGCTGGATGGCGTGGCGAATGCCGTCACTCAGGTTCAGCAATCTGCACGTCAGGGTCAGTTACTGCGCGAAGGTCTACAAGTGGTGATTGCCGGTAAACCGAATGCAGGTAAATCTTCCTTGCTCAATGCCCTAGCAGGTAATGAACGTGCGATTGTGACCGATATTGCCGGGACAACCCGTGATGTATTGCATGAAAAGATCACATTGAATGGCCTGCCGATTACCCTGACCGATACTGCTGGTCTGCGGGAAACCGGCGATATCGTGGAAAAAGAAGGCATTCGCCGCGCAATTAAAGAAATTGAACAGGCCGATCTGCTGTTGCTGGTTTATGACCTGAGCCAAGGTGATGACCCATTACAACTCGCTCAAGAATATTTTGCCGAACATCTCGAGCCGAAACGTCTGGTCCTGATCGGGAACAAAGCGGATTTGACCGGTGCCGATGCTGTCATGGGAGATTTTAAGGGCTTCCGTCATATTACTGTCTCAGCCAAGCAGGAAACTGGCGTTCAATCGCTCATAGATGCGATTACGGCGCATGCAGGCTTCCAGCCTGAAGAAGATACCTTTATTGCCCGTACCCGCCATTTAGACGCAATGAAGCGCACTCAGATGTACCTAGCTGAAGCCCGTGAGCAACTTGTAGTGTATAACGCAGGTGAACTGGTCGCAGAGTCTTTACGTCTGGCACAAAATGCGCTGGGCGAAATTACGGGTGACTTTAGTGCGGATGACCTGCTGGGCAAGATCTTTGGATCGTTCTGTATTGGAAAATAATCCTTAAGTTATATAAAAAAGCCCTCAAATGTGGGCTTTTTTATTAGGCTTTTAGCTGCAATTTTTGATGCCATAACCAAAGGATTAGACAGAGTGCACTGATCGCCACACAGAAACTGATCACGGCAAATCCTAAGCCGAAGTGATCAGCCAGATACCCCACCGCGATAATCGGCACAATCGTGCCCAAATAGCCAATAAACAGGTAAGTCGACATCACGGCTGCCCGATTTTGCAAGGTTGTGATCGCATGAATCACACCGAATGCGCCCATTAAGGCAAAACCATGTCCAATCCCGAATAAGATATCACTGGCGAAGAACAAGATACTTGCTTTAAGGATCATACAAAGAGCAAGGCTAACCAAGCTCACCAGCATAATCATCAAGCCAATATTCAGACATTTCTTTGCAGGAACAGCTTTAGCAAAGAACTGCACCACAGCAGAAATCAGCAAAATGCAGGTAATGGCGGTACCACTGACCAAAGGACCATGCCAAGGTAAGATATCCTGCACAAAAGACGGTGACAGTGAAGCAAATAAACTGAAAGCAGCAAAGGCATTAAATGCAGTCAATCCCACAATCATGAATACAGCATGATACTGAGGTTCAGGACGCAGTAATTTCGGTGCAATACTAAAAGGCTGGCGTTCAAAAGCAGGTGTTTTTAGCCAGAATAATCCGACAAAACACAGCACTGCCCCAAGAATAATTGGGAGGTATGGAGTAATTAATGGGGTTTGAGAGAACTGCGCAATTACCCCACCCACAAACGGCCCCAAACCAAAACCTATAGCCGTCAGAATCGATACCAGTTGTGGTGCAAGCTGCTTATGAGTTTCTGGAATGGTTTGCATCATGCCTAGCATTGCTGAAGTGGTCATCAGACCTGAAGCAATACCAATGATAAAACGACCCACCGACAAAATCAGCGCATTCTCGGCAAAGACTGAAATGACCAAGCCAATGCTAATAAATACCAGACCAATTTGCAGGGTTCTTAAGAAACCAATCGTGTTGCTGGTACGTCCCAGGAATAACAAGGTACCCAGACAGCCAAACATATAGGCGACAAAAATATAGGTAATCTGGCTTGGCGATAAATGCCAGATCTGTTGATAAATGGGATAAAGCGGACTTGCCAGTGCTGTACCGATGGTACCCATAATCAATGCAAGACTGACCATGGCGAAAGGTCGCCATGAGATATTTTCTGTCATGTAGCTGCCGTAAAAGTTTCACCACATTTTAAAAAGAATGATGTGGAAGAAAGAAGAGAATGGGGGGCAGTGTATCGGTTAGATGAAAAAGCGGTCAATTATCTTGCTGTAAAGAAAACAAAAATGTTGAGCTAAACAATTAGCCATAACGCTTTAATAATTTTAAAAACTCAGCCAGTTCTTCTTCATTAACCACAGCTTCTCCAATGACATGCTCTCTTAAATGGGTCTCGATCAACTCATTCATCAAACCGTTTATAGCACCTTTAATGGCTGCAACCTGTTGCAAGACCTGAATACAACCCGCTTCAGGATTCTGGAGAGACTGCTCTACGGCGTTCATCTGACCTTGCAAGCGCCGTACCCGGTTTAATATTTTTTTATCATCATGTACATGACTCACCACAAATCTCCAAAAATAAATATACTAGGGGGGAGTATTAATAACAGTTCCCTTTTATGCAAAAACATACCGCCAATTCGCACAGCCATCAATTTGATGAAGGTAATCCACTCGCACAGAAAAAGATTCTGTTTGCCACGATTCTGACCGCCGTCATGATGGTGCTGGAAGTATTAGGGGGATGGATCTTCCAGTCAATGGCTTTGCTTGCCGATGGCTGGCATATGGGCTCGCATGTATTGGCCTTGGGGCTGGCTTACTTTGCCTATAAAGCGGCCCGCCATTATACGAATGACCCTCGCTTTAATATGGGTACCTGGCGGATTGAAATTCTGGCCAGTTATAGCAGTGCAATTTTATTGCTTGTGGTAGCCGGTTTTATGGCGATTCATTCAGTAGAACGTCTATTTTCGCCAGTTCAGATTCATTATAACGAAGCCATTCCAATCGCGATTTTAGGACTATTGATTAATCTGGCCTGTGCCTGGTTGCTGCATGATGATGGGCACCATCACCATCACCATGATCATCATCATGGGCATTCCCATCACGAGCATGATAATAATCATGGTCATCATGACTTGAACCATAAAGCGGCCTTTCTGCATGTGGTTGCTGATGCTGTAACTTCTGTTCTGGCGATTATTGCCCTATTTGCCGGAAAATATATGGGCTGGGATTTTCTCGATGCAGTACTGGGACTGGTCGGCTCAATCCTGATTGCACGCTGGGCGATTGGCCTGTTAAAGCAAAGTGCCAAGACTTTACTGGATGCCGATATGGATGCCCCAGTGGTCGAAGAAATACGTGAAGTCATTGCTGAATATGGGAATGATCTGCATTTAACTGACCTGCATGTATCGAGAGTCGGTAAAGGTAAATTTTCCTGTTTTGTTGCCGTTCAAACGGGAATCCCCATTAGTGCTGATCAAATCCGTGAGGCGATCTCTATTCATGAAGAAATCGTGCATATCTCGGTAGAAGTCAATCAGCATTAAAGGGTCAATGTTCCACGTGAAACATAACTGATTGATCAGTTCGATTTGAACATCAGGCTACATAAAATAGTCAGAATTTTCTTTTTAAAAAGACTAAAATCGGAACACATTTAACTTGGACCTGAGCAGGACATTCATGCAAATAAGAAATATGCTGCTGGCTTTGACCCTATTCCCTGGCCTCAGCTTTGCCAATGTGGATACGGTTAAAGCCAATCTGGCAAAAAACAGTCCCAACCTGAAAATTGAAAATATTCAGCCTACCGAAATGAAAGGAATCTATAGTGGTTCCATGCAGGGACAGATTGTCTATCTGAATGAAGATGCCCAGCATCTCCTAGCCGGTTCAATGTTTCGGATCCAGGACCAGCATAATCTGACTCAGGATTTATTACTCAAACAAAACAGTGTCGACTGGAAAAAGTTACCGCTTCAGGATGCAATTAAATCAGTCAGAGGGACAGGAAAACGTCAGCTTGCCATCTTTTCTGACCCAAATTGCCCGTATTGTAAACAACTTGAAGTAGAGCTGAAAAAACTTAAAGATGTCACCATTTATACCTTCATCCTGCCTTTAAAACAGCAGTCAATTGCGCCATCTAAACAAGTTTATTGTGAAAAAAATCCGACTCAAGCTTGGGAAGACCTAATTGGTCAAGGTATACAGCCTAAATCGAAAAAGAGCTGTGCCAACCCGATTGAACGTAATAAACAGCTGGCACAATCACTCGGTGTAAATGGCACACCAGCAATTATATTCTCGAATGGTTTTAAGGTTATGGGCGCTCAGCCAGCAGAACAGATTGAACAAGGCTTCAAAGAATTCGGCCTGTAAAATTCTGACCATGATCAGCAAATAAAAAAAGAGCACCTATCTAGGCGCTCTTTTTTTATGAAAGAAACTTATTCCAAGCAGAGCTTAGATCCGTTTACGTTTAGTCACCATATTGTAGATAAACAGGATGACTATGGCACCGATCACTGAAGCAATGAAGCCTGCGGCAGAATCTTGGGAGTACAAGCCCAGCATACGTCCGGCAAAGGTCGCAACCAGTGAACCGGCAATCCCTAGCAGGGTCGTAACAATGAATCCAGCCTTGTCATCACCAGGATGAATTGCGCGTGCAACCAGACCCGCAATAAAACCCACTACAATTGCAACGATAATTGACCACATCAGCATACTCCTTGTTATCATGTCTTTGTTTTTACATCAGGTTTATCTTGCGGCAAGAAAAGCCCTGAAAAAAGTCATGTCCTGCAACGGGCTGTTGCGTTTTTGTTTGCTGTGTTACTGAAATGATTCAAGAAATAAAAAAAGTGGCACGAAGCCACTTCTTTTAAACCGGTTCTTAAAGACCGATTTCACCAATAAATGGAATATGACGGTATTTTTGATCATAGTCCAGGCCATAACCGACAATGAACTTGTCTTCGACTTCAAAGCCCAGGAATTTTACTTCCAGCTCGATTTCACGACGTGAAGGTTTGCTCACCAAAGTGCACAGTTCAATTGAATTTGGCTGACGGGTTTGCAGGATTTCCAGGACTTTGCTTAAGGTATTACCTGAGTCAATAATATCTTCAACCACTAGCACATCTTTACCACGGATTTCACCGTCCAGATCTTTCAGGATTTTGACATCACGGCTCGAAATCGTACCGCCGCCGTAGCTGGATACAGTCATGAAGTCGAGTTCATGTGGCTTGGTAATGGCACGACACAAGTCTGCCATGAAAATCACTGAACCGCGTAACAAACCGATAAGTACAAGCTCTTTGTCACTATTGGCATAGTGTGCATCGATTTTAGCACCAAGCTCTTTGACTTTAGCTTGAATTTCTTCAGCGGAAATCATTACGCTCATTTGAACGGTCATGGGTAGATACCTAAAAAATAAAAATAGCAAAATAAAAAAGGTGTTGACCTGCAACACCTGAATTGCAGCAATTTTAATACATCCTTGCTTGAGATGCACCTGTTTTACTTGCTGTAAATGTAATCAATTTTTGGGCTGCTGTGAATCTCTCTTCAGCGCAAAGGCACAGACAGCGACGATTGCAGCCAAAATGATCCTGCGCTGACGCGATTTATTGGGCTTTGACATAGACAGCCTGTCCATAGACATAGGTTGCTGCAATATTACGGTCATCCCCCAGCATGGTCAGTGCAAAAAAGGTATCTTCAATATTTTTGGCCCTGCTCTGGCGTAGTTGTTGTAAAGCGGTGGCATTAAGATCCAGCACCACAAAGTCTGCTTCTTTGCCCACATTGAAATTCCCCAAGCGGTCATCCAGACTTAAGGCTTTCGCACCACCTAGGGTTGCATGATATAGCGACTCAAAAGCCGAAAGTTTTTCTCCTTGCAGCTGTTGCACTTTATAAGCCTCATTTAGGGTTTGGAGCTGGTTAAAGGAGGTTCCTGCCCCGATATCAGTACCCAAGCCGACTTTCACGCCTTTATCCCAGGCTTTCTTCAGTGGAAACAAGCCGCTACCCAGGAACAGGTTTGAGGTTGGGCAGAAGGCAATCGCAGAGTCGGTTTGATGCATGCAATCCCACTCCCCTTCTTCCAGATGCACACAATGGGCAAATACGGATTTAGCGCCGGTCAGTCCATAATGATGATAGACATCCAGATAGCCTTCACGTTCCGGAAAGAGTTCTTTTACCCAGGCAATCTCGTTTTTATTTTCACTAAGATGAGTATGGACATAAATATCTGGATATTCGACTTTTAACTGCCCTGCTTTTTCCAGCTGTTCAGGCGTTGAGGTCGGAGCAAAACGTGGCGTAATCGCATAAAGATTACGTCCTTTACCATGCCATTTCTCAATCAGGGCTTTGGAGTCGCTATAGGCAGATTCTGCAGTATCCGTCAGGGCTTCAGGTGCATGGCGGTCCATTAGCACTTTACCGGCAATCAGACGCATATTCTGTGCTGTAGCCGCTTCGAACAGTGCTTCTACCGAGGCTGGATGAACGGTACAGAACACCAAAGCTGTGGTTGTACCATTTTTCAGCAATTCCTGAATAAAGAACTGTGCAATTTTCTGGCTATACGCCGGATCCTGAAACTGGATCTCAGTCGGGAAGGTATAAGTATTTAACCATTCTAGTAGCTGTTCCCCATAAGCACCGACCATTTCAGTTTGCGGGAAATGGATATGGGTATCGATCATACCCGGAATGATGAGCTGTTCAGGATAATAAGTAATATCCAGACCTTCAGGGAGCTGCTGCTGACCTTCCTGCCAGGAACCAAACCACTGGATTATTCCATTTTTTATGATGAGTAAACCATCTTCTATATAACGCACTTGGTCGTGAATTTCACGTGCTTGGGCAACTGTATTCTGGATATCGAGGAAACGACCACGGATAGCTGTCGTCGCAATGTAAGAAGACATTGAAAACCTGCACTTTGTAATTTTTTCGATTGATTGTAGCTGAAAAGTTCTAGCCTGTATGGGAAATACACAACTAAAAATCCCCAAATTTTAACAATGCAAAATAGCGGCCAAGATCAAAGCAATTATCACGAGATTTTTAAATTAGATTTAAATAAAGAAAATGATGTTCATTAAAGTAGCCAAAACGATCACTGGCCTGAAATAAAAAAAGCCCGCATTTTGCGGACTTATCAGGAATGACGAAGCAATTATTTATAGCGCTGTTTCATTGTATTTTTTGCTATGACGGATTGATAACCATGCGGTAATTGTCAGCACAATGACAATAAAGCTCAGGGAAATCCAGATCGGCATATGGAATACTTCCAGCATCAGCATCTTGAAGCCGATAAAGACCAGAATGATCCCGAGGCCATAAGGCAGATAGTACATTTTTGATGCAGCACCAGCGAGCAGGAAGAACATGGCACGCAGACCCAGAATCGCCATCAGGTTCGCTGTTAAAACAATAAAGGGATCGGTGGTGACAGCGAAAATGGCTGGGATCGAGTCTACCGCAAAGATCACATCAGAAGCTTCCACCAGAATCAGCACCAGAAATAATGGCGTTGCCCACAGGACACCGTTCTGATGCACAAAAAATTTATTGCCACGCATTTGCGGCGTAATCCGGATATGTTTGCGTAGCCATTTCAGAACTGCCATATCTTCAATATCGGTATGCTCTTCTCCTTGGCCGCGCAGGAATTTAAAACCGGTATAAACCAGAAAAGCACCGAAGATATACAGAATCCACGAGAACTCCTGTACGAACCATGCGCCAATAAAAATAAAGATGGTCCGCAGAATAATGGCACCCAAAACGCCATAGAGCAGCAGCTGGCGTTGCAGTGCAGGAGGAATAGCAAAGGCAGCAAAGATCATCAGCCAGACAAAGACATTATCAATTGCCAGAGATTTTTCCAGCAAATAACCGGCAAAGTATTCCATCACCTTCTGGTTTGCCAGAGCAGCACCTGAAGTCTGTTCCAGATACAGCCATAATGCACCGCCAAACAGAGTCGCTACACTGACCCAGGCAACACTCCAGTAGGCGGCAGTGCGGACTTTGGTGGGCTGTCCGTGCTGATGCTTAAAGCCGATAAAATCGATGACCAGCATCACTGCAACGATAATGAAAAAAGCCAGATACAGCCAAGGTGTACCAATTGTTTCCATGGGAATTCTCCACATCTGACAATCGGCCATAAAAAAACCTTGACCTGCTGCCAGATGAAATACATCTATAACAACATGATCAAGGTCTTGCCTACATCTTTGTGCTCTACTGGATGAGATCCAGTCGCATTCCAAGATGCTCAGATACCGACTTTTTGCAAAGTGTAATGACGATATTCTGACACGTTCAAAAACTGAAACTTCATTCTTAAACGTTTGGAGGAGGCTACTCCCCTTGTTCAAACTCAATTCTGTTTGAGCAATTGCTCAATATCAAATGAGCATGACAGATTTTATGTATAATCACAAATTATTTTACAAAAAGCAGCGTTTAATCAGCAGCTTTGGGCAGAAAGTCCAAACGCTGAACCAAATAAAGACTAAGCAGAAATCCAAGAATAGCCAGCCCTGCGCCTACCCAGCCAATGCTCGATAGCCCGATCTGAAGTGTGACCATACTGCCAAGCAAAGCTCCTCCGCCAATCCCGACGTTATACAGGCCTGAATAAATGGCCATGGCAACATCTGTGGCATCTGCAGCCAGGTTCAGGGTTTTGGATTGTAGAGCCAAGCTGAAACCAATGATGCTCAAACCCCATAGTAGAGATAAGCCAGACAGACCTGTGACTGTGCTCGACAGTGGTAATAACAGCAGCATGGAAATAACCAGTCCAAAAGTAAAAGCAGGAATAGTCATTTTCGGAAACTGTGCGGCAAAGCGGCCAAACAGATAAGAACCCAGGAATCCTGCTCCGCCATAAACCAGAAGTAAAGTTGTGGTCTGGGCTGAATCAAAGCGGGCGATATTCAGGGAGAATGGTTCAATATAGCTATAAGCGGTAAACTGCGCCGTAATCACCAGAATGGTGAGGGTAAAGACTAGCATCAGGCTTGGACGTTTGATCAGGCTTTTTAAGCTGCTGAGGGAGCCTGAATTGACACTTGGAAGCAATGGCAAGGTTTTGGCCAGAATCAGGCAAATGATCAATGCGAGACACGCAATCAGGGCAAAACTATTACGCCAGCCATACGCCTCACCAATCATCCGGCCAAATGGAATACCGAGCACCATCGCCATCGCCGTTCCTGTGGCTAATAAACCAAGTGCCTGAAACTCTTTACCTTTCGGTGCGACCCGAACCGCGAGTGAAGCGGTAATCGACCAGAACAAGGCATGTGCGATGGCAATCCCTATCCGGCTGATCACCAGCGTGCTAAAACTCCAGGCAAAATAGGACAGCACATGACTTAAAATAAAGACCGCAAAGACCAGCATCAGTAGAAAACGCCGTTCTATGGCTTTGGTGAGCAGCATGATCGGAAGAGATAGTAGGGCCACGATCCAGGCATAAATGGTCAGCATGATACCGGCCTGAGTGGCGGACATGGCAAAGCTTTGCCCGATTCCACTCAGTAAGGCCACAGGAATAAATTCAGTAGTGTTAAAAATAAAAGCCGCGCAGGCTAAAGCGATGACACCAATCCATTGCTTGGTGACGGAAGAAGCGGAAGATGAGTCAGACATACGAAGTTGCATGCAAAAAGATGCTGCATTCTAATCCTGTCTTTCTCAATTAGGGAGTAGCTAAAATTAAATTTTTGGGGTGATATGTGATGACTCAAACTGCATCACCCTCAATCAGGCAAAATAGAGAAATAAAAAGTTATCAATATTTGAAAAAAATCACAGGAAATGATGAAAGAAAATAAAAAATTTCATCCAATATTAAAAACTTAACAATAATTCATATTATTTCTTTAAGAAGATGTTTTAAATTAAATAAACCAATAATTTTATTAAGAGATCAGCCTTCAGTATGGACATTCAACATCAAGATTCAAAACGCGGCGGTGTATTTTTTATGGAGGAAGATGGTCGACGTCTTGCTGAAATTACATATCAGTGGCAAGAAGCATCGACCATCGTGGCTGATCATACCTGGGTAGATAATTCCTTACGCGGTCAAGGCGTAGCACGCAAAATGCTGGATGTACTGGTCGACTTTGCCCGCAAGAATAGCTTAAAAATTATTCCCCAGTGTTCCTATGTAGATGTCATGTTTAAACGTGATCGCAGCCTACAGGATGTGGCAGCTGCTATTTAGCAATTGAATTAAACTTATCCAAGATAGAGATATGTTGTAATTTGCCCTTAAGTACAGGTACAGAAATACGCTGCAGCAGGTTATATACGCCATAACCTGCCATCAGGCCTATGCTGTTCCATAATACTTCTTCATATTTGCCTAACAGCGTAAGTATTCCCATCATCAGGCTTACACTGATATAAAAAAACATACGACGGCGAACAAACTGTAAAAGCGTCCAGCCTACAAAAACTGAACTGAGCAGAATGTTGGTCTCGGTCGTCAAGGCCATCTCATTCAACATAATTAAAAGCATAAAACATATACACAACAACGCTACAGTGAAAATCAGATCTTTTAACATCAGGTTTCACTCCTTCATCATTATCGCTATATATCTGAAATCATTGATTTCCTCTCAGGAGGTAATTGTTAGAAGTTTTCTTTGGAAAAGCAAACCTAAAACAATGTAAGCAAAAACGGATATTTGCTTAAAAAATGATCGACTTAAATTAAAATAATTGATTAAATTATGCTTTTAATTCTTTCTTCAGTGAGATGACCTTATGCTACAGCTTTGCTACGCCAGTGAACGGATAGAATCTGAACAAGAGTTATTACAGGATCTTAGCGATATATTATCTGTAGCGAGAAAATTTAATAAAGCTCATCAGATTAACGGGGTTTTATATTATTCCCACGGCAAGTTTTTTCAATGTCTAGAAGGTGAAGCAGAGGCGGTAGAAAATCTGTTTCAGAGCATTTGCCGTGATCCACGCCATCATCAGGTGCTTCGCTTTCAGGATGCAACGGTAGAACGTCCACATTTCTCGGAATGGTCGATGAAATATGTCCATAAACATAGTGAAATTTCTTCTTTATTTTCACGTTTCGGTTTAGGCCAGTTTGAACCTCATGCACTGCAACAGGAACAGCTGGGCGGATTCCTGGAACTGCTCTATCGTCTGGATGAAAATCAGGCCAATCTTGCTTCTCCTCAAGGTTATAAACAGCGTGGTTATATTCCCTATTTTTAATTGATGCTAAAAAATAAAAAAGTCCGCATAGCGGACTTTTTTGCTGCCGATAATGATCTAAGTCATTTCAATCATGACCTTTAAAGCCTTTTCGTCAGAAGCATGTTTAAACACATCATAAGCCTTTTCAAATTCAGCAAACTTAAAGTGATGGGTGGCCAGTTTTTCCAGTGGTAACTTGCCGGAACAGCAGGTCTTGAGCAGCATACCGGTGGTATTGGTATTGACCAGACCTGTGGTAATGGTCAGGTTTTTAATCCAGAGTTTATTCAGTTCAAAATTGACGGATTTGCCATGTACACCGACATTGGCCAGATGGCCGCCTTCTTTCACAATGTGCTGGCAAATATTCCAGGTGGCTTCCAAGCCCACCGCTTCAATAGCACAGTCCACCCCTCGCCCATCAGTGAGTTCCAGTACACGTTGAATAGCATCCTCATTGGCTGAATTCACGGTATGGGTGGCCCCGACAGTTTTGGCAAATTCCAGCCGGTTATCATCGACATCGACCATGATGATATTGGCTGGAGAATAAAACTGGGCAGTGAGCAAGGCACTCATGCCAATCGGGCCGGCACCGACAATCGCTACATTGTCTCCCGGTTTGACCTGACCATATTGCACACCAATTTCATGGGAGGTCGGCAAAATATCGGAAAGAAAGACCGCAACATCTTCATTCAGACCTTCTGGTAGGTGATAGAGAGAAGTATCGGCAAATGGGGTTCGGACATATTCGGCATGAGTGCCGTCAATCATATAGCCCATGATCCAGCCACCCTCGTTTCTACAATGAGCATACAGCTGTTTCTGACAGTTTTCACAGGTGCCGCAGCGGCTGACACAGGAAATAATCACCCGATCGCCCTTTTTAAAGTTTTGAACTGCGGAACCGACTTCTTCCACAATACCAATACCTTCATGACCGAGAATCCGGCCATTAAAGCTGCCGGTTTTTTCTTTTGCGACCTCTTCAATTTCGGGGTTTTTACCTTTCCAGATCCCGAGGTCGGTACCACAAATGGTGACTTTGCTAAGTTTGATAATGGCATCAGTAGGTTGCAGAATTTGGGGAATAGGACGTTCTTCAAAACGAATATCATTGGCGCCGTAATACACCATGGCTTTCATTGTTGTCATGACAGATCTCCTAAGGAAATGAGGGTCTGAACAAGAGAGGTAAAGCTATTTTTTTGCTGCCTTTACAGCCTGGAAAATCATCAGGAGGGTGAAGGATAAAAGAGGATCGAAATACTGTTGTTCTTATTGATTGTGCCTAGGGCACTCAAAGACTGCAATGAGTCTTATATCCAGATTGCAACAAAAGATAATGAAAAGAAAAAAGATAAATTTTAGCTGTTTTAATAGTGAAATAAGAAAGTTGATTTGAACTTGAATGAAGTTTAATTTTCTTAAAAAAGATAGAAAGCGAATTTAATGTTTAAAATAAAAAAGCCCGCTATTACGGGCTTTTTCATATAAATCTTTAAGCTTTTAAAGCACTAATCAGTTTTTGATGCAGACCACCAAAACCGCCATTGGACATGATTACTACAGCGTCGCCCTCACCTGCTTCAGCCACTACAGTCTGGATAATCTCATCCAGAGTACGTGCGACTACAGCTTTATTTGGTGCAGCGTCAATCACCGGTTGCAGATCCCAATCCAGGCCTTCAGGTTGATACCAGATCACTTCATCGGCCAGACGCGCGGAATGTGCCAACCCATCTTTATGGCTGCCCATACGCATGGTATTGGAACGTGGTTCAATAATCGCCCACAGTTTACGTTCACCGAGACGCTTGCGTGCGCCGTCGAGCGTAGTATCAATTGCAGTCGGGTGATGGGCAAAGTCATCATAGACTTCAATGCCGCGTACAGTGTCCAGCAGTTCCATACGGCGCTTAACACCGCCAAAGTTTGAAAGTGCTTCACAAGCCGTTTCAATAGAGACACCGACATGTTCAGCAGCAGCAATCGTTGCCAGTGCATTGGCTACACTATGCTGACCCGTCATATTCCATTTCACTTCGCCTTTCACGATACCGTATTGGAGTACCTTGAAGTGAGAACCATCTTCTGAAAGCTGTTCAGCATAAAGCTCAGATTTTTCATTGGCATCTAATGAAGTACGAACCACAGGCGTCCAGCAGCCCTGCTCTAGCACTTCATCAATATTCGTTTCAGTAATTGGCGTAATAATGCGGCCTTCACTTGGAATGGTACGCACTAAATGGTGGAACTGTTTCTGGATCGCTGCCAGATCATCAAAGATATCGGCATGGTCAAATTCCAGATTATTCAGAATCGCCGTTTTAGGATGGTAATGCACGAACTTGGAACGCTTGTCGAAAAAGGCAGAATCATATTCATCGGCTTCGACACAGAAGTATTTCCCGCCACCTAAACGCGCACTTTCAGAAAAGCCAAGCGGTACACCGCCAATCAGGAAGCCAGGTTCTAAACCGGCCTGATCCAGTACCCATGCCAGCATAGTGGTGGTTGTGGTTTTACCATGCGTACCAGCTACACCTAAAACGTGTTTACCTTGTAGCACATGATCTGCCAGAAACTGTGGGCCTGAAATATAAGGCAGGCCTTCATTCAGCATATATTCTACAGCATCAATACCACGTTTCATGGCATTGCCGACAATGATCAGATCCGGATGCGGCTGTAAATGGCTGCGGTCGTAGCCCTGCATTAAAGTAATGCCTGCATTTTCCAGCTGGGTCGACATCGGTGGATAAACGTTTTGATCCGATCCTGTCACCTTATGGCCTAGATCACGTGCCAGTAATGCCAGTGAACCCATAAAGGTGCCACAAATACCCAAAATATGCAGATGCATCTACTTCACTCCATTTTGCCTGACACATCACTTTGTACTGGTGCTGTTGCCATGATTTATTCGATTTGCAAGCAACGATAGCAAGGCTTTGACCGAAAAGATAGTCAAAGTTCAAGCATTCCTGCGGGATTTTTTAAATCCTGTTTCACAGACAAATTCAGGGAAATTTTCAAGCTTCCGGAATATCTTTTGGCAAAATAAATCGTAAAATAAGCCCGAACTTTTTGCAGAGTGCATGCAGATGCTACCGGCTCTATTTCTTCTGGTGATTGCCAACTGTTTTATGACCTTGGCCTGGTACGGACATCTCAAATTCCTGCCGCATGATGCACCGCTGTGGCAGGCGATTTTATTTAGCTGGGCCATTGCCTTGTTTGAATATAGCCTGATGATTCCAGCGACCAAATTATTAGCCCAACAGGGACTGGCGGTGGGTCAAATGAAGATTACTCAGGAAGTCGTCACTCTACTGGTCTTTGTTCCCTTTATGATCTTCCTGTTCAAACAGCCGTTTAAACTGGATTATTTATGGGCAGCGCTATGTCTCTGTGGCTGTGTCTATTTTGTATTCCGCAGTTCCTGAAATCATCTACTAGCCACTACTTCCCTATTTTTATTCCAGTTTTTAAGAATCCAATAAAAAAATAAGAAAAATCGAGCCTTGCTTTGACCGTTAAATTTTATGAAGCTGAAAAATCAGTCTATAATATGCATTCCTATTCAAGCTTGGCTCTCTCGTCGAGATTTATCTTTCTTACTTTAATCTCTGGAAAATTTGCAATGAATGCGGCTGCTGCACAAGATACTCCTCTCGTAGGTATTATCATGGGTTCTCAATCAGATTGGGCAACTCTCGAACACACTGCCAAAATGCTCAAGCAGCTTGGTGTCCCATTTGAAGCCGAAGTCGTTTCCGCACACCGTACCCCGGACCGTCTGTTTGAATATGCTGAACAAGCGCGTGATCGTGGTATTCAGGTGATTATTGCCGGTGCAGGTGGTGCAGCGCATTTACCAGGTATGTGTGCAGCCAAAACTGATCTGCCAGTACTGGGTGTACCCGTCAAATCTTCGATCTTAAATGGTGTCGATTCATTGCTTTCTATCGTGCAAATGCCAGCGGGTATCGCCGTAGGAACATTGGCGATCGGTCCTGCCGGTGCAACCAATGCAGCCATTATGGCAGCACAGATTTTAGGTTTAACCCGTCCAGAGATCGCAAAAAATGTCGCAGATTTCCGCGCGGCACAAACCGAGAAAGTCGCAAGTAACAATATTCCAGGTCAAATGTAAGTCCAAGCTTAATACGGGATCAAACACAATGGATAAAACCATCGGTATTTTTGGTGGCGGCCAGTTAGGTCGGATGATGGCACAAGCCGCACTACCTCTAAATATTCAATGTACGTTCTTTGAAGCCAATACGGACTGCCCTTCTGCGGCTTTGGGTCCGGTTTTCTCAACAAAAGCTGTAAATGGCTTGCAGGATTTCATCAATAGTGCAGATGTCTTCAGCCTGGAGTTTGAAAATACACCCCTAGCTGATGTCGACGTTTTAACGCAAAACAAAGATCTGCATCCGCCTCGTCAGGCATTAGCCATTGCACAGCATCGTCTGTCTGAAAAGGCACTATTTGATGAACTGGAAATTCCGGTTGCACCATATAAAGCGGTGACTTCAGTCGAAAGCTTGCAGGCGGCCGTTGCTGAGCTTGGCTTACCGATCGTGCTAAAAACCTCTCGTGGTGGTTATGACGGCAAAGGCCAGTTCGTTCTACGTTCAGCAGATCAGATTGATCAGGCCTGGGCGGAACTCGGCCCTGCTGGTGAATTGATTGCCGAAAGTTTTGTGACTTTCTCGCGTGAAGTATCCATCATTGCGGTACGTGGTCAAAATGGTGATGTCAAAACCTGGCCATTGGCTGAAAATCATCACCATAACGGCATCCTGTCGCATTCCATCGTTCCGGCACCCAATAGTGCGGATCTGCAGCCAGTCGCGCAGGATTACATCACTCGCCTGCTCAATCACTTGAATTATGTGGGTGTCTTGACCCTTGAGCTGTTTGTGACAGACAAAGGCCTGTATGCCAATGAAATGGCACCACGTGTGCATAACTCAGGTCACTGGTCGATTGAAGGCGCTGTCTGCTCGCAGTTTGAAAACCATATTCGTGCGGTCGCAGGTCTGCCACTGGGTTCAACTGAAGTGGTGCGTCCAACCGTGATGGTGAACATTATCGGTCAGCATCCCAAATCTGAAGATGTCCTGACTTTAGAAGGCGCACACCTGCATCTGTACAATAAAACAGAACGTGAAGGTCGCAAGATTGGTCACATCACTTTGATGCCCACAGACAGCGCTCAGCTGACCACTTTATGCCGTCAACTGGCGAAGATTTTACCGAATCCATTGGCATTGAGCGAAGATATGACCATCTAAGCTTTAAGCTGCTGATAAAAAAAGCGATCACTTCGGTGATCGCTTTTTTATTTGTCCAGATTCAGGCATGATTGCGCCTCTTTAAAAATCCCCTGCCATTGGTCGGATCATTTTTAAAATCAATTGCTTATAAAGTGATCAATTGAGTATAAATATAATAATTTAATTCGCTGCTATTTTGGGCTGAATTCTGGGTTATTCACTTGTGGATAAACTTAATATTGAGTTTGAATTTAAAACTGGAAATAGATTTTGAATTTAAATTCATAAAAATAAATTCAAATTTAAAAATGAACTTTGAATTTAAACTTCGCTGCTTAAATTTAAATTCAAAAATATGAATTCAAATTTAAAAGCTGATCAATGAATTCAAAATTCTGAATTTAAATATAGTTACTTCTAATAAAAATGAATTTAAAATAGAAATACTATATACCAGAAGCCTTTGGCTGATTGAGCAGTCCTGATCTAAAGACAAGTTATCCACAATCATTTTTTAAATTCAAAAGTAATTTCCTGCGTTTTGAATTTAAATTTAAAAAATGAGCCTGATTTGAATTTAAAATGGACTTGTGGATAAGTTTTTAAATTTAAAAGCTACAAAATGAATTCAAAAGTGTAGGAATTATGAATTTAAATTTACGCATTGGCGCTTTAATTTTCATCATGAGCTGTTAAGGTAGAAACATAATTCAAAATCTAAATATTTAAGGGTCTTATGCAACGGCTTGCACTTTTTGTTGGTTCTTTGGTTTTAGCTGCTACACAGGCACAGGCAGAACTGATTATTAATGGTCAGCGTGTGACATCAACGGATATATCCTCTGTTCCGAGCAGCCCCGTCAATTATGCGTCCCAAAATAATTTTCAGAATTGTCTTGCCAATTTGCGCAGTCAGGCGATTGCACAAGGCGTAAGTGGTTCAACCTACGATCGTTATACGCAAAATTTAACACCCGATTATTCTGTGATTGAAAAGCTGAATTATCAGCCTGAGTTTTCGACTCCGATCTGGGATTATCTGTCCGGACTGGTGGATGAAGAACGTGTACAACTGGGTCGACAAAAACTGCAGCAACATCGTGAGGTATTAAACCGGATTAGCACAGCCTATGGAGTACCGGCAGAAACCATCGTAGCCGTATGGGGCGTAGAAAGTAATTTTGGTGATATTTCCGGGAAGTATCCTTTATTACAGGCCTTGGGTACTTTGAGTTGTGAAGGTCGTCGTCAAAGTTATTTCCGTGGTGAGTTCTTCACCACTATGAAACTGTTACAGCGTGGTGATGTCTATGAAAGCCAGCTCAAAGGTTCATGGGCAGGCGCATTTGGTCACACCCAGTTTATGCCATCAACCTATGATGAACTAGCGGTAGATTTTGATGGGGATGGTCGTCGTGATTTAGTCGGCAGTATTCCTGATGCACTGGCTTCTACAGCCAATTTCCTGAAAAAACGTGGCTGGCAGACTGGCCAACCTTGGGGCTTTGAAGTAAAAATTCCACAAGGCATGTCTGTTTCAGGCGAAGGCCGACGCAATAAAAAATCACTGAGTAGCTGGATGAACCGTGGTGTGGTGCGCGCTGACGGTACTTCGCTATTGCAGGGCAATTTATCAGAATCTTCTCAGGCTGGCTTATTGGCACCTGCAGGTGAAAATGGCCCGGTATTTTTAGTCTTTAAGAATTTTGATGCTATTTACAGCTATAATGCAGCAGAAAGTTATGCTTTAGCGATTGCACATTTATCTGACCGCTTACAAGGTAAAGGAAGCATCCAGGCAGCTTGGCCAACCGATGATCCGGGTACGTCACGTGCGGAACGTCGCGAGATCCAGCAATTCCTGTTAAACCGTGGCTATGATATTGGTGAGGTAGATGGTCTAATTGGGGATAAAACCCGTCAGGCGATTCGTCAGGAACAGAACCGTTTGGGTTTAAGCCCGACCGGTCGCGCAGGACAGCAAATCCTGCGTGCATTTAGAAATGAAAATGCCAAACTCATGATGCGTTAGGAAGAATTTAGACATGATCTAAATATGATTTTTCATTATAAAAAAGGTCTGCAAATATGCAGACCTTTTTTATAATTATATATAGTGAGCTTAAAGCTGCTCTTATACAGAGGTAATTGTACCCAGAACACGATAACCTGATGCGCCTGTCACAGCCGGCAGATTGCCGCTGAGTTGATTCATAAAACGCATCGCCAGCCAGGCAAAAGCCGTGCCTTCTACCCAAGTCGGATTTAAGCCAAGATCGGCTGTGGTTTGTACGCTCCAATGATGTTTACGCAAACGCCAGCGTAACTGTTCCAATAAATGTGAATTATAGGCACCACCACCACAAACATAAACTTCACCGGTATCCAGACCGGAACGGTAAATGGCTTTTTTAATCGCACGGGTAGTGAGCTTCATTAAAGTAGCTTGCACATTCTCTGGTGTATCTTCAAGTTCATCGTATTGAAGGTCATTGCGCCAGTCGGCAATTTGTTCATCCAGCCATTCCAGATTGAAGTCTTCGCGGCCAGTACTTTTGGGTGGCTCTTTTGAGAAGAACTCATGTTCCTGTAATCGATCTAATAGGCTACGGATTGGCGTGCCATAAGCCGCCCAATTACCATTTTCATCAAAAGGCTGGCCGGTATAACGCTGACACCAGGCATCCATCAGAATATTGGCAGGGCCGGTATCAAAGCCATACACCTGATCCGGTTGACCTGCCGGCAGAATACTCACATTGGCAATGCCGCCCAGATTCAGAATCACGCGGTGAATACTGTCATGCTGGAAAATATCTTGATGGAAAGCGGGAACCAAAGGTGCGCCTTGGCCGCCAGCAGCCAGATCACGACGACGGAAATCGGAAATGACCGGAATCTGGGTGATTTCAGTAATGATATTCGGATCACCAATTTGCAGGGTAAAGCCATGTTCGGGGCGATGGCGGATGGTCTGACCATGTGAGCCAATCGCCTTGATTTGAGATCGATCTAAATTATTTTCTTTAATCAGCGCATTGATGCCATGACCAATCATCTGTGCCAGTGCGACATCAGCTTTGCCCATGCGGTCGATTTCATTGTCATCTGGCAAAGTCAGTGCCATCAGTTCATCACGAAGATCGGGATCAAAAGGCAAGGTGAGGGTGGCATGAAGCTGAAGTGGATCAAAAGAAGCAGCAACAATATCGACACCATCCATGCTTGTGCCGGTCATTACCCCAATATAGATCGCTGTCATGATTATTCTTAAGCCTGCAATGTGCTGAAAAAGTGTTAGTATATCGCACAAATTGAATAACTGATGTATTTGGATTTTGTGATGTCAAATTTCCTGCCGGCTGAAGAACAACTTGCCCTCATCCAACGAGGCACCCACGAAATTATTTCTGAAGAAGACCTTCTGAAGAAATTAAAGCAGAATCGTCCTTTAAAAATTAAAGCGGGTTTTGACCCAACTGCACCGGATCTGCACCTAGGTCATACAGTTTTAATCAATAAATTAAAAGTATTCCAGGACTTGGGTCATGAAGTGTACTTCCTGATTGGTGACTACACTGCGATGATCGGTGACCCAACGGGTAAGAGCGCAACCCGCCCGCCATTGTCACGCGAACAGGTGCTGGAAAATGCAAAAACCTATCAGGAACAAGTATTTAAAATTCTTGATCCAAACAAAACCAAAGTCGTGTTTAACTCGGAATGGTTTGCACAAAAAACTGCAGCTGACCTGATTCAATTGGCATCACAGCAAACAGTTGCACGTATGTTAGAGCGTGATGACTTCACCAAGCGTTATAACAATCAGCAACCGATTGCGATTCACGAATTCTTATATCCATTGGTTCAAGGTTATGACTCAATTGCTTTAGAAGCTGACGTGGAGTTAGGGGGTACAGACCAGACCTTTAACCTGTTGATGGGTCGTACTCTACAAGGCCGTTATAACCAGGAAGCGCAGGTATGTATCACTGTGCCAATTCTTGAAGGTCTAGATGGCGTGAACAAGATGTCTAAATCTTTAGGCAACTATATTGGTGTATTTGATGCACCGGGCGCGATGTACCAGAAAGTATTATCTATGCCGGATTCACTGATTGAGCGTTATTTCGATCTGCTCAGCTTCAAATCTATAGAAGAAATTCAAGGCTTGCTGAAAGAAATCGAAGAAGGCCGTAACCCGCAGGAAGTGAAACGTATTTTGGCGCTGGAACTGGTAGAACGTTTCCACGGTGCTGAAGCTGCCGCTCATGCCCATAAAGGTGCAGGTAATATCATTACTGAAGGTGAACTGCCTGAAGGTACGCCAGAAGTGACCATTTCACGTGGTGAATTTGGTGGTGAGATCTTCATTACTTCAATTTTACGTGAAGCTGGCTTAACCAAAAATGCTGCTCAAGCTAAAGATGCCTTAGGCCGCGGCACTGTGAAAGTGGACTGGAAACCGGTTGATGCGTCTTTTTCTGTGAAAGAGAACGTAACTTTAATTATTCAGGCCAGCAAAAAAGCAATTGCAAAAGTGACCTTCGTTGACTAAGGCTGGTTCTAAGTTATTGAAATAAAAGCAGGCTTCGGCCTGCTTTTATTTTTTAAGTTGTATATGAATTATATAAATATAGAAATTCAAAAAAAACCTTATAAAAACAACATTTAAATTTTGCCATTTGGCTTGCATTTCTGGTTTTTTGTGTATAAGATTTATTCGTCTAGAGATTCCGTTAAAAGCATATCTAGAGGGTAATGATCAATAACAGACAACTCCATAATTGATCAGGTCTCTAAGTAAAGAGACAAGTTAATATAATGTGAATAACTATAATAATGACATAATGGATCGGGTAAAGATTCAATTCTAAGGAAGAGATTTTGGGAGAGATCTCTTCCTTTTTTATTGGTGTTGTCTGGCTATATGTTCAATCTTCAATAAATTCAAAACAAAGATGGATGAATCAGCTTGGATTAAGGTTAAATCCATGGTGAGATAAATGGATCATTTTTGAATCTCAATCCATCTATAAAAAGAAAGGTAAATAAGGTGCATCAATACCAGACTGAACAGATGTTTGATGAAGACATCGATTTCATTTTGCGTTTTCTCTTCGAATATGAGTCTGCTGAGCGAAAACAAAAATCTTTTGATCAGGTACAGGCCTTATTTCAGCAATTAGATCTTGCCTCCTACTATTTACTCTTTTCATTAGTCAAAGAACGTCTGCCACGTCGGGCCAAATTATTATTTGCTGCTGAAGACTATAGTGGCAAGAAAGAAGTGATTGAGGAAGTGATGCAACATTGGGTAAAAGATAGATACTCAAATGTGGCTTAACCGATTTTAATCTTCTGCTTATTCTTCTGCGCTTAAGTAAGCTTTCTGGATGATCTGAAATCTAGAAAGATCATATCCTCATTTTTGCTTCTTAAAAGCGGGTGTTAAGAAAAAATCTGTATTCAGCTAAGATCTTAACCTTACAGAAAACTCCATATATAAGTCGGATAGAAAACAGCAAAATATGTAAGCTGATATAAGAAAGTTTCGGAAAATTCTGGATACAACCCTTAAATTGTATGGTCTTATTTAAAAATTACAGTTTTTTGATAGTTATCAAGTCTTAATAAATTTTACAGTTTTAAATTGAATTGCAATGAATACGGCTTTTATTGAAGAAAAATGCTCAAAATTTAGATAAAAAAGCGATTTTTTAACGAAATTCGTAGAAAAAAGATACATATGTGAAAAATATAGTGAATTGGGGGTTGCAATGATTCTGAAATCCTCTAGAATGCACCCATACCGACGAGATAGACGGAAACGAACGAAACGCGAAGCGTTGAGTTGTTAAGTTTATCAAAGTCCAGCTTCTGGCATTGACGAGATGTTAGAAAGATCATTAAGAGATTATGAAGAACAACTTGTGTGGATTTTTACTGGTTGATTGATCGAAATTATTTTCATTGATTGAATGGTAGAAATTACTCGAAGTTTATTTGAGAAATATTTGTCAGAAAAT